>CAMATG010000001.1 GCA_945860645.1 Candidatus Sulfopaludibacter sp. SbA3
CGCGGGCCTCAAGTACGGTGCGGATGGGAAGGTGGCCTGGAACGAAATCTGGGGCTCATTCTGCGATCTCGCCATGGCCGGCGGCCCGCCCCACAAAGGCACTCTACTCCTACCCGCCACCCTCGCCGAAGTCGAATCCCACCCCGCCGAATACGCCGAAATCACGGCCGAAATCTGCCGCGGCATCCAACTCGTAACCACCCTCAAAGCCAGTCCATCCCAACAGCCCGGCTGGATCGAAGTCACCTGTTCCAACCCCGCCGAAGCCGGCTGGCTCACCCGCGCCATCGTCATGGAGAACGTCTCCGCCCGCGCCGAAGATGCCAATCTCTTTCTCCCCGCCGGCCCCCACTACCGCATCGCCAAAGAGGTCAAAAACGTCATCACCTCCACGGCCAAGACGTTCCACTATTGGGACCAACACACCTGGCCCGCCCAGCAGCGCGAAATCGCCGCTCTTTTTGAAAAGCAAGGAGCCCTCCTCCATCCCCCAGCCCAATCGAACCCGAACATCCCGGAAGCCCTCCAACGAGCCACCGGGCTCACGCCAACCCAGCACACCTACCCCGGCTGGCTCGGCCTTGAATGTCCCGATGTCCACGCCGCCATCTGGCTCATGCGCGCCTTGGTCGCCAGCGCCATCCTCGCCCGCCGCGAACAGACGGTGTTATTCGTCCCCAGCCACGAGACGGTCATCGAACCCCTCGCCGACATCCACGCATTCGCCAAATCCCGCAGCATTATCTGAACCACGCAGCGAACTACCCACGGGGACACCCGCGGGCCGCAGGCCGGGTGTCCCCGCACGCAACACCCGCCAGCAGAACCGCCCCATGGTCTCGGGAAGCGGTAGTGACAAAGTTAACGCATCGGCCGGTCCGGAAACCGGCGAGGGGGAAGGAAAAGCGGGTTCCGATTATCGCCGCTTCTTGCCCTTGATCAGCGCCATCCCCACAAATCCGGTCAAAATGAGCGCGAGACCACCCGGTTCCGGCACGTCCTGGATATTGGGACCAGTGATATGCAACGCAACGTTGTCGAAGCCGGTGTTGAGGGCGGTAGCGGAACTGTTACTACCAAATCGCGTGTCATAGAATGCGGCGCTGACCAGACGCAGGGTAAGCGTCTGGCCGAGCCTCGCGTTCAGCAAGGCTGTGACGTCCAACGAGCGATTCGTCCACGGAGTGGAGCCGCTCGCATTTGGATTCACGACCGAAAAGGTATTGGCGAGTTGGCTGCTTCCCTGAAGAAAACCAACGAACACGTTGACGCCGCGGAAGGTGCCAGTCCCGCTCCAAGTCGCGGTATCGGCCCAGGTAAGGATCGCCGAACTGATGGGGGAGCTGGGAATTGGAAAGCTCTGGTAGAACTCGTTGGTGAACTGCCCGAGGTCGGCGGAGATCGCCGGGAACTGCGTGGAGGAATAGGCACCAAGACTCCCGAAGATCGGGTTAGTTCCGGGCGCGCAACCAGAAGCGGTGGTTTGCGGGGAGAAACCAGAGTTGCAGGCCCCAGTGACGTTCGCGAAAGTGGTGGTAGCCGCGGTCCAGCCACCAGCTCCCGTTTCAAATGTACCGTTGGAGATTACGTTGATGGTGCCCGCGTGGACTGTCATAAACGCGCCAGCCAGGGCAAGAGTGAGTTTTGAGAGGGTCATCAATCAACAAAGCGAAAATCCTTCAAAACCAGTGACACAGCTTTTTTGTTTGTGGTCACCATTTCCTTGGAACAAGCCCGCCAGGATCGCCTCCAGCAGCAAGCTGGTGCAGGGAGCCGCGGCGAAGCCGGGTCACCGCCTAACTCCGAGCCAAATCCAACGGCGCCTGCCCATACAGCCCCGCGCCCAAAGCCCCCAACAGCGCCCGCCTCTTCATTGCTTCAACCTCCAGATTATCTGCCGCAGCATCCCCTGCCACATCCCGGCGTCTTTCTCACTCATCTTCATCCGCCGGATCAGCCGCCGCAACTTCAACGTGGTCGATACATCCACCGGCGGCTTCACATATCCGCTCTCCGTCAGCGCGTCCAACAGATAATCGCCCACCCGGTCCTGCGCCCCCACCGAAGCCGCCCGCGACTCCGGTGCCGAAAGCAACTCCACCTGCCCCGTCCGAATCAGTTCATACAAGGTAACCGCCACCGCCTGGCCCAGGTTCA
Source organism: Candidatus Sulfopaludibacter sp. SbA3 (assembly GCA_945860645.1). GTDB lineage: Bacteria > Acidobacteriota > Terriglobia > Bryobacterales > Bryobacteraceae. The sequence goes on from CAMATG010000001.1 coordinate 2,158, forward strand.
TCGACCGATGTTCCTCGCGAGTCGGAATCCGCAGCAGCCAATGGCAATGGCTCATATCGTCATTCGATAAGCCAAACTTCTCACTGCCAAACAGGATGGCCACGCGCCCCTTCACGCGCTTCATCTTCCGCCCGCCCGCCTCCAGCCCATAGAACGGCTGCAGCGTCTCCCGCGGCCCCAGGCCGGAGGTGCCAACCACCAAATGGCAATCAGCAATCGCATCAGCAATGGAATCAAACTCCCGAGCCTCGGTCAGTACCCGATCGGCATTCACCCCACTCCGAGCCTCATCCAGCGCCACCCGGTACGCATGCACCAACCGCAAATCAAAAAACCCAAAGTTCGACATCGCCCGCGCCGCCGCCCCTATATTTAAAGGGTTTCGCGGGCTCACCAACACCACAGTGATATTCACAGATTCGGAAAAAACCGTCCCTTCAGAACTTCCGGCAAGGCCAGCGAACTGATCGCCTTGATCGCACCCGCAAGGTGCTCAAACTCCACCTGGAGCCGCTCATTCATTACTCCCACTGTATGCGTTTTTCCCCCGGAAAGCTGCACCGTCACCTCACGAATCCAATGTGGATTCTCCCCCTCCGGCCGATACACATCCTCCAACCCGAAAAAGTTCACCCCCTCGGCCACCTCCAGCAGCCGGATGAAATGCATGCGCGGCAACTTCCCCTCCAACCGCTCCTCCGTCTTGCCTTGGCTGCGCGTCTTCGACGCCACCACCGACCCATCTCCACGTATCTCCACCCTCTGGTACCCGCCGCCAGGCTTACCCGATTGATAGTTGTAGACAATCCCGGTTCCTGCCAGTTGCTCCGGCCGCAAACCAAACGGCAATTCCATCACATCCGCCATCTCTCTCGTCCTCTCTCGCCCTACGGCGCCAGCCGGATCCGCTCCGGCACGATGTAGCGCGTCCCGGGCTGCAACACAATATTCCAACGGTCGGACCCCGGTCCCAACGCTCCCGGGTTGAACTGCTTGTTCCGATTGTAGAATTCCTCTCCATAGGCGTCCGGGTCAATAACGTCCAAACTCGCGTACATGATGAAGAGCTCCTCCACAGTCTGAAACTCCTTCGCCACCACATTCAGCCGCTTCGGCGGCGCCACGCACGTGAACATCTCCGCCCCGTCCCGGTACCGGTAGCCGTACTCAAGATTGAAAAGCACAAACGACTCCCGCACCTTGTCCAGATCCGGGCACCCTAAGTCCTTCCAGTTATCGTAGAAATCGAAAATCGTGTTGCACTTCCGGATGGACTGGTCCGTAAACGCCTTCCAGAACCCCGTCCGGAACGCCACCTTGTGGTGGTTATGTATCCGCCACAGCGCGCAATGAATGCTCGCCTCATTGTGCGGCCCCAACGTCGAACTCTTGTCCTCCAGGTCCATCGAAAGGTCCCCGTCGTACCCGTCGTGGTACAACCCGTCATCGGCCATCACCGCCGATAGAAAGGTCGCAAGCCCTTCAAGCCAGGAATCTTCGTAGTGCTCTAACGTATCCTCTCCATGCTCCAACCTCTTTCCGTCGTTGTATTCGTAGCCCGTGTTGGGCAGGCCACCCAGCATGCAATACGTAATGAAGTGCCCATATTCGTGCAGAATCGGGTCCTGGTCCCTCACATCCCCAATCGCCAGCCGCATCGTCTTCCCGGACTGGCTGGAACCCCCTCCCGACGGCAGCACCACTGTGCACAACGGCAGGTTCTCGCTCGTCAGTTCCTGTATCCTCCAATGCCCCAACCACACGGATTTGTAGGCATCACAGATATCAACAAACGGCTGATACGTAATCTCAATCTTTCCCAGATCCACATCCGGCCCCGCCACGTTCTGCAATGGCGTCGCGTCCAGCACCATCTGATGCCATACCACCTCGTCCTTCTTCACGGCAAACCGCGGCTCATCCGCGTGGTTGGACTTTCCCTTCACCACTACCACCCTGTTTTCCTTGTACTCCAGCCAGATCTTCAGCTCTGCCGCCGCCGACTCCGGTACGTTCGAAAACTCAAACACCCCACCGTCATCCAGGTGCGCCACCGCGTGCCGCGCCAACGTCGCCGCGGACCCGCCCACAAACAGCTCCACCTTAGCTCCCGGCAGGTACTCCTTCACAGGGCCATACTTCTTCTTCTCATCGTTGTAATCCCAAGTCCGGTTCCAGTACAGCCGCCCGGTCACCATCAGTCCGGTGGGCGCCACCGCCGGCGCCTCGCACGACGACACCTCCACCAGCCGATGGTAAAACCGGCAGCCAAACGTATCCTTCGTCGTCACAAACTCCCGATGGTTCGCCTGGTTCGACCGGCGCACCGCCTCGTCGCTCCAGAACCGCTTCCGGCACCCGGTCGTCCCTTCGCTCGCACGCGGACACGGCCACTGGTCCCCCGCCGCCGTCGTCCCTGGCCGGAAGAATAGCACCATCACCCGCCGGTTCACACCGTTCTGCCGGTTCTTCGTGGACGTATCCCCAGAGGACGCAAACGCGCTCAGCTCCCCCGTTGAAAACAGCATCGCCGGATTAAACTCGCCGCACCCCTGAAAATCTCCCTTCCCGCCCGCGTCCGCTCCCTTTCCCAAAAACTCCGTCTTCTCCAATTTCTGCGGAAACAGATACTCCATGTACTTCGCGAAAAGTGTTGCCCGCGTCTGTGGCCCCGCCGCGCCATCCGCCGGTAAACCGTTTGCGGTTTGGAATGCCTGGACTGTTGGCGTCCCCCCACCGCCTGTCGCCTTCAGCATCACGTCGATCTCGGTCTGCCCCCAGCCATCACTCGCCCATATCCTCTCCCACCGCGCCGGCTCCCGCACCAGCACCGCATACACCGCCTCCGCTCGCCACCCGGACAACGTCTTGTTAAACTCCTCGTCCCCGACCGGGTCCGCATGCCCAAACACCGAAAGCGGCGCCCCAACGTTCGCGTCTCGAATTACCTTCAACTCCTCCAACTCGGCCTTCGACTCCGGCTTGACAAAGGCGCTCCCAAACTTAAACCGCACGTCGTCCAGCCGCCAGCAGTCAACCGTTTTCAGCTCTTCCTTGATGACAGTCTTTTCTCCGCCCGTCGAAGTCGCCGCATACACCGGCAAACTCGTCGAGGTAGCGTGGCTTGCCGCGCGCCCCCCGCCCATATCTTTCTCGCCGTAAGCCATGCTGTTCCACAATCAAACTCGCAGCAAGGCTCGCGAACGGCTCACACCATTCCACGCAAATTCTACCGCGCCATTCCAGCCAGCTATCTAAGCCTCAAAACCGCCGCAACAACGTCTCCCGGCCCACCCCCACCGCCTCATACCGGTTCTGCATCGTCGTCAAAATCGGATACCCATAGTCCCCGCCAACCCCCACCCGCACCAACTCCACAATCCGCTTCCGCAGCCAAACCAAATCCCCAACCCCATCTACCGCCAATACAAACGCCTCCGGCGCGTTCTGCGACTTATGAAAAAACACCCCGGCCGATTGCAAACTCCCCGCCCCCAAAAACTCCATCCGCGTCCGCCGCCACACACACTCCCCCTTCACCAAATCGAACTGCGCCTCCAACAATGCATACGCCCCGTCACCCCGGCTCTCCGCCATCAACCCCAACGCCGGCCGCCGCTTCACGCCCACATGCACCGCCATCCGGTGCCGCCCCATCAACCGGTAACGCCCCTCCGTCACCCCCTCCAACTCCGTCACGTTCGTCCCACGCACCAGCAGCACCCGCGCCGTCAACACATCCCCCGTCTCATCCACTAACCCAATCAACACCCCGTCCCCGCCCGGCACCGGCGCGCATACACTCCGCAACGGCGCCGCCGCCGTCTCCCATACTTGCTCTACCGAAACCGACGGCTGCCCATCCCGCCCCGCCACATACCGGTGCCGAACCAGCCGGCCGCCCCGCCAAGCGTAAGCGTGCAACTCCCCGTTCGCCGCAATCACCGGCCGCTCAACAAGCCGCTCCCCGCCCTCCAAAACAACCGCCAACACCAGCGGGCTATGCACCGCCTGCCCAAACAACAGGCTGCCTTCCCGCCACATCCACCAGAACTCATCCAGCTTCGCCAACAGCTCCCCCGCCTGCGGAATCAGCAGCCCCATCCCACCCGGTGCCCGCTTGTCCCACTCCACCCCGCGGAACAGTTCCACCTCGCCCGTGTCCGCCCGCGTCTCATGGAATTCCAGCGTGCACAGCGCGCCGTTCCCATCCACAAACGCACAGATCATCTCTGCCGACCGGCCGTCATAAAACACCGATGTCGATGCCGCCGTCGGTGCCTGCATCCTTAACTGCCGTGAACGTCCTTCAACTTGCCCTGCGTGTTCGGCCCGCAAATCCCGTCCACCGCCAGCGCGTAGTCACACTGGAACTCTTCCACCGCGCTCTTAAACGCACTGTCGTTGATATCGGTCGTCTCGCCAGCCCGGTAACCCAGATTGTTCAGCCGCCAAACCTGACCGCTGATCTCCTCCACCGGGTCCAGATGCCCCAGCTTCAAGCCCAGCTCGAACCCCTTCACCATCAACTTGCCGACCTTCTGGCCCAGCGGGTCCAGTGTCTTCTTGGTGACGCTCCCATCGCCGGCCGTCTTGATCTTCTCCCCACCGTCCAACTGGATATCGAGCTCCGTATCCACCACCGGATTGCCCGCCCAATCCAACACTACGATCTTCAATTGCACCGGATCGCCAACCAGTTGGAACGTGGAATACTCCGTCGTCGGAACACTCTCTTCCTTCTTCTGTCGCGCCGGAATCTCCAATACATCGCCAGGGTACAGAACATTCGGGTTCCGCTTCGCCTTAATGCCGGCGTTCTTCCCGTCGTCCCAAATCGTCTTCCAAGACACATACCCGGCATCGGCCGCGATGCTGGCGATATGATCCCCCTGCGTCACTTTGTAAGGACCAGCCGGAATCTTCGGCGCGCCTTTGAACAAGGTGACCGCCGAACCCTCCGCGAAACTGCCCGACTTGGCCCATTCCCGCGCATCCAAATCCGGGAAACGGACGCGGCACGAGCCTGGATCAATTCCGTCCTTCCGGAACGATCCCTTCTCCGATAGCGTGCCCTTCTCAATACTCCCGTCCGGCAGAGTAACCTCAATGGCTAACCCCTTTACAGGACGCTTATTCTTGTCCAACAACTCCACTTCCACCCAGGTCTTCTTGGAGTCCTTCAGCGGATCTTTCCCACCGGAGCTCTTCGCTCCCGCGCCAGCCTGCGACGCGCCCTGGCTTCCACCCACCGTCATCTGCGGCAGATCCACCACGGCCAACGTCCACCGCCCGGCCGCCACCCGTTTGGCCGCCTCTTCAACAACCAGCGGGTCCGCCATCCGCTGCATAACGGAACCAAGTTCGGTCACCAGCAACTGGCGCAGCGCCTGGATCGCCGTTGGGTCCAACCGCGCACGGCGCAACAGCGTGGCCGTTCCTACATCCACCGACGGCGTCCGCGACGGCGTGTTGGAGACGTGTACGAGTTTTCCTGAGATCCGAATACTGACTGTCATGGGGCCTACGCTAACAAAAGCGTGTTCAGTGGGGATTTCCCCTCACCGCCTGCACATTTTAACGCGGATGGTCCAATTCTCTCGCCACCGGAACCAGTTCCCTGTATAAATCCAAAGGAATCGCCGATTCCCAATGGCCCGTCAAACGGGCTCCCATATATACCACCACAAACACCACGCCAATCGCCACCGCCAGACGCTGACCGGTGATCCAACCCCGCCTCCCGGCAAACCCCACGTGCAACGCCCCTTCCGCCGGGCACGCGCTGACACACTCCATACATCCGATGCACTCCGCCGAGCGAATCTGGACAAGTTTGTCCACCGGAAGCCGGCTCGGGCACACCCGCGCACACTTCCCGCAATCAATACACGCACTCTTCTCCCGGCCGATCCGCAACGGGCTCGCCAGCGCCGCCAGCCCCATCAGCGCTCCATACGGACACAGATACCGGCACCAGGCATTCGGCACGAACAGCGATACGATCATCAAAAACCCCAGGACCCCGGCCGCCATCGGGGACAGGAACCGGAAGAAGTTGAGCATCTTCACATCGGCAATCAAACCGTAGGGCGAGGCCAAAAAACCCTCGATGGATGCCGCATCCATGCGCAAAACGGCATAAAAAAACGCGAAAAATAGCGCATATTTGCACGTTCTGAGCACCAAATCGAGCCATTTTGGAGTAAGAAAACTCCTCCCAAACGCGTCTCGACCGGTTTTCCACAGCCATTCGGACACCGTTCCCACCGGGCACAGCCACCCGCAAAACGCCTTCCGGAACACCAGCGAAAGTAATACAAACGTAACGAATAACACCATTGCCGCCGGGTGTATGACCGGCATATGCCCGGTCTCCAGAAGGTACCGGGTGTTCATCATCCCGGCGATCGGCAACCACCCCTCCACCCCGGGTGGCCGGCTGGCTTCCCAGGGAATCCATCGCCCTTCCAAACCCCGAACGAAGAGGATAAAGCCGACCCCAATCCAGAGATTTAACAGTAGGAAAACACCCTGCGCCAGACCTCTCCACCGTTGGAAATCGTCCGCGGTGACCCGTCTTTTCCACTGGTCCCGATTCATGCTTTCAGCCTAAAGCTGCGCCCCGCTGAGTGCTGTGACCAAGGTCACTGTGACGATTGTAATCATAGGGAAACAAATTCAAGATGAAATGTTTTCTCATTGAAAATAAGGGACTTATCAAAATAATAGCACTTGTAATCTAGTCCAGGTCCTGTGCTAGACTAAGGGTCCGCCCAGTCATCTGGCGGGTCACAACGGGATTCCTGCCTCGGGAACACAATCACTACATCGCCAGTTTTCAACCGGTTTTCCACACCCTGTGGAAAATCTGAGGGAAACTTTTTCCCTGTAAGGCTTCTCTACTTTTTTCACCATGAGTACTTGGGATCGTATCAGGCACCACCTTTCGCAAACCATCAGCGCTGAGAGCTTTCAGAACTGGCTTGCCCCGACCGAACAACGCGAAGAATTCAGCGGGACTCTCCTCGTCAGAGTACCGAGCGAAGCAGCCAAGATGTGGCTGGAACAGGAATACGGCGACAAAATCGCCGCGGCAATCAGCGCGCTGAAACTGGACGTACGCACCGTGCTTTACGAAGTCGCCGCCGGGCCTTCAGCCCTGGCCGCTTTGACGGGCGATAAGACCGGACCGGCGAATGAAGTCCAATTCGCTTCGCCGGCAACCCAATTAAATCCGAAATACTCGTTCGACTCCTTCGTCGTCGGCTCCTGCAACCAGTTCGCCCACGCGGCCGCACGGGCCGTGGCGGACCATCCGGCGAATCGGTATAACCCCTTGTTTATCTATGGGGGAGTGGGGATGGGGAAAACCCATCTGATGAACGCCATCGGTAGGGCACTGATGAATCACCGCGAGGGGATGAAAGTCGTATACACCTCCAGCGAACGGTTCATGAACGAAATGATCGCCAGCATCCGCACCGACCGTATGTCGCAGTTCCACCAGCACTACCGGAACGCCGATGCGCTGCTCATCGACGACGTCCAGATCCTGGCCAACCGTGAACGCACACAAGAAGAATTCTTCCATACTTTCAACGAGTTATACGAACACGGCAAGCAAATCGTGATCTCCTCCGACCGTCCTCCGAAGGAAGTCTCGGGGTTGATGGACCGTCTGCGCAGCCGGTTTGAGTGGGGACTGATGGTGGACGTCCAGGCGCCGGACCTGGAGACCAAGATGGCGATTCTGGACAAGAAGTCCGAAGCCGATGGGGTGCATCTCCCCGAGGACGTTCGGATCTATATCGCCACGAAGACGAAATCGAACGTGCGGGAGCTGGAAGGCGCCCTGGTGAAGCTGATTGCCTATTCCAGCGTGACCGATACCCCCATCTCACTGGCGATGGCCCAGCAGGTCCTGAAACACCTTTCCGCGGGAAGTGATAAGCGGATCACGGTGGAATCGATCATCAAGGCGGTTGCGGAGAAGTTCAGCCTGCAACCGGCGCAGTTGAAGCAGAAGACGAACGTGCAGCAGATCGCCTATCCGAGGCAGATCGCGATGTATTTGTGCAAAGAACTGACGACGGCATCGCTCCCCGAGATCGGCCGGCACTTCAATGGGAAGCATCACACGACGGTGCTGCACTCGGTGCAGAAAATCGACAAGTTGCGGCAACGTGACGCGGACTTGAACAGGATTATCCACAGCATCACCGACGCGTTATGAACGTTTTACGGATTTTTCCACAGACAGGGCCAAAATAGCCTGAGGAAGTCTGTGGAGGGATTTCGCCCCCCTGGGTCTTCCACCGATTCCCACTGGCGATTCCAAAACGGCACATGACGAGAAGCACTTTGTTTTAGTACAATTTAGAGAGAATTCAACATATCCACAGGCCCTACTATTCCGATACCTGTTTAGTAATCATCTTTCACAGAAGAACAGAAGCGGAGAAGGGCAGCGGGGACGGCAAAGGCAACGACGATGGAATTCACAGTCAATCGATCCGATCTGGTGCGTGAACTGGGCCTGTCCCAGGGTGTTGTCGAGAAGAAGTCGACGATACCGATCCTCTCGAACATCCTCCTCGAGGCGGATGGCGAGCGGTTGACGTTGACGGCGACCGATCTGGAGTTGGGGATCCGGTGCAGCTGCCCGGCGAAGGTGAAGAAGGCCGGTAGCGGCACGATTCCGGCCAAGAAGCTGATGGACTACGTCCGCCTGTTGCCGGAAGGCGAAATCAACATCAAGTTCGGCGACAACCAATGGGCGTCGATCACGGCCGGCAAGGCGCGTACCCGGATTGCGGGTATGAGCCGGGAGAGCTTCCCGGAACTGCCGGAGATGCCGGACACGCTGGCGGAACTGCCGGTGAAGTTGCTGGCGGGGATGATCCAACGCACGATCTTCGCGATCTCGGCCGAAGAATCCCGGTTTACCCTGAACGGCGCGCTGTTGCTGGTGAAACCGGATGGGCTGACCATGGTCTCCACCGACAGCCACCGTCTGGCCACCGTAGAAGTGCCTATGGCGATCGATTTGAGCTCCGGGCAACCCTTCCGTGCCCTCCTGCCCCGCAAGGCCATGAACGAGCTCCTGAAGCTCTCCAGCGAAGCTGGACCGGACGCGAAGCTCCTGTTCAGCGGTGACGACAATCACCTGTTCTTCCAACTGGGCGACCGGTTGCTGTTGAGCCGCAAGCTGACCGGCAACTTCCCCGACTTCGAACGCGTGCTGCCGAAAGAGCACCCGAACGTGATCACAATGCACCGCGACGAGCTGAAGGCTTGTTTGGAACGCGTGATGCAGTTCGCCGATGAGCGATCGCGAGCGATCAAGCTGCGCGCCATCGATGGCGAAGTGATGTTGCACTCGTCCTTGTCGGACACCGGCGAATCGGAAGAGACGCTGAACGTCACCTACAACGGCCCGAAGGTGGACATTGGCTTCAACGCCCAGTACCTGCTGGAATTCCTGCGGGCCGGGGACGAAGCGGAAGTTTCGTTTTTGTTTAAAGACGCCGGCAGTGCCGGCGAGTTGCGTCCGGTGGGAGATTCCCCCCTCCGTTACCGGTACGTCGTCATGCCGATGCGCATTTGAAAACCACGTAGTCAGGAACACACACATTGAGCAACGAACAGGATTACAGCGCCAGTAGTATTAAAGTGCTTGAGGGCTTGGAGGCCGTCCGCCTCCGCCCCGCCATGTATATCGGCTCCACGGGTGAGATGGGTCTCCATCACCTGGTGTACGAAGTGGTGGACAATTCGGTGGACGAATGTATGGCCGGGTATGCGACGAAGGTCCTTGTCGCCATCCACACCGATAACTCTGTGACGGTGGAAGACGACGGCCGCGGCATTCCGGTGGATCTCCACGTGGAAGAGGGCGTTTCGGCGGCGCAGGTCGTTTTGACGAAGCTGCACGCGGGCGGCAAGTTCGATTCCAACAGCTACAAGGTTTCCGGTGGGCTGCACGGCGTCGGCGTGAGCTGCGTGAACGCACTGAGCGAAGAGTTTGAAATTGAGATCTGGCGGCAAGGGTTCACCTGGACGCAGGAGTATTCCAAGGGCATTCCGCTGGCGCCGCTGAAGCAGGGCGGGAAGGCTGGCAAGCGGACGGGAACCAAGGTTCGATTCCGGCCGGATCCGACCGTGATGGACGCCACCGTGTTCAACTTTGACATCTTGGCGGCACGCCTGCGCCAGTTGGCTTTTTTGAACCGCGGGCTGACGATTCATCTGACCGATGAGCGGCAGGACCCGGCGCACGTTTTGGAGTTCCACTACGAGGGCGGCATCGCCGAGTTCATCAAGCATCTGAACAAGAGCAAGAGCTGTCTGCACGATAAGCCGATCTTCTTTGAAGGCGAACGCGACCTGCCAAACGGCGGGAAGCTGACGATGGAAGTGGCGCTGCAGTACAACGACAGCTATTCGGAAACCGTCTTCAGCTTTGCGAACAACATCAACACGGTGGACGGCGGGACGCACCTTTCCGGCTTCCGGAGCGCGCTGACCTCGACGATCAACAAGTACGGGAAGTCCGCCGGCCTGTTCAAGGACGTGAAGGAAAATCTGTCCGGCGACGACGTCCGCGAGGGGTTGACGGCTGTCATCAGCGTCAAGATTCCGCAACCGCAGTTTGAAGGCCAGACCAAGGGAAAACTCAACAGCGACTGTTCGGGCGCTGTGTCCCAGTTGATCAACGAAAAGCTGGGCGAGTACTTCGACAAGAACGCCGGCGTGATGAAGCGGATTGTCGGCAAGGCGATTGACGCCTCCCGCGCCCGGGAAGCCGCTCGGAAGGCACGCGATCTGACCCGCCGTAAGGGCGCGTTGGATTCGGGCGGGTTGCCCGGCAAACTGGCGGATTGTCAGGAAAAGAATCCTGAGTTGTGCGAGATCTACCTGGTTGAGGGTGAGAGCGCCGGCGGCACCGCCAAGAGCGGTCGCGACCGGAAGTTCCAGGCCATTCTGCCGTTGAAGGGTAAGATTCTCAACGTCGAAAAAGCCCGCTACGACAAGATGCTGGGCCACGAGGAAATCCGGGCGATGATTACCGCGATTGGCGCGGGCATCGGCAAGGACGACTTCGACGTCTCCAAGCTCCGGTATCACAAGATCATCATCATGACGGACGCCGACGTGGACGGATCGCACATCCGCACGTTGCTGCTGACGTTCTTCTTCCGCCACATGCAGGAGCTGATCACGCGCGGACATGTGTTCGTGGCGCAGCCGCCTTTGTACCGCATCAAAAAGGGCAAAGACGAGAAGTACATTAAAGACGACAAAGAGTTCACGAAGGAAATTCTGCAGCGCGCCACCAAGGGCCTCTCGATGGAGTACGGTCCGGAGGGTTCGCGGCAGAAGATTGAAGGGACGGAATTCCGGAACTTCCTGATCTCGTTGGACGAATTCTCGGTGCTGTTTAAGAACCTGGAAAAACGGCTGCGCGATCCGAAGGTGGTTGAGGTGCTGACGCACGCGGAACTGCCGGTGGACAGTAAGATCGACTTCCAGAACAAAGACAACGTGGAAGCGTTGTTCAAGCGTCTGGAGCCGCTGAAGATTGGCGCCGTGATGAAGGCCGATGAGTTGCACGAAGCCTGGAGCGTTTCGTATTTCGATTCGACCAACGCGGAGCGGAACATCGGGATCGAAATGGCGTCGCAGCCGGAATACCGCCGCATGCGCGCGCTGGCGAAGACGATTTCCAAGTACAACCAGCCGCCGTTCGTTGTTGCCAAAGACGAGCGGAAAGAGACCCGGAACATCTGGAACGAATTGCTGGCCTACCTGCGCGAAGAGGGCATGAAAGATGCCAACGTGCAGCGGTACAAAGGACTGGGTGAGATGAACGCCGAGCAGCTTTGGGAAACGACGATGAATCCGGAAAAGCGGTCGCTGCTGCGGGTTGACCTGCAGGATGTCGTCGAGGCGGATTTGATCTTCTCGACGTTGATGGGTGAAGACGTGGAAAACCGCCGTCGTTTCATCGAAACGAACGCGTTGGATGTGCGGAACCTGGACATCTAGTTCGAGAGAATTATTGTTATCCTTGGGGTGCGCCGACAGAACACCGCGGCGACACCCTGCTTCGAGCGCCGTCCGGGCGCTTTTGTAAGACCAGGACTTGATCACTCCGTGACAGGTACCAAGGCATAATGACTGCAAACGATTTCCGACGGGCCAAGGCCCAGGGCAGGAAGCTATCGATGGCTACCTGCTACGACTACACGTTCGCCCGGCTGCTGGCGAAGAGCCCGATTGACGGCATCCTGGTGGGCGATAGCGCCGCCATGGTGATGCATGGGCATGAGACGACGCTGACGGCGACGGTTGAGATGATGCGGATGCATGTGGCCGCTGTGGCGCGCGGGGCGGGAGACAAGTTGGTTGTTGCCGACCTGCCGTTTCTCTCGTACCGGAAGGGACTGCCGGCGGCGATGGAGGCGGCGCATGTGCTGATGGCGGCCGGTGCGCATGCGGTGAAACTGGAAGGCGTTGGCGGGCACGAGGACGTGATCGCGCAACTGGTGGGCAGCGGTGTTCCGGTGATGGGCCACCTGGGCTTGCAGCCGCAGTCGGTGCAGGCGTACGGCGGATTCAAGCCGCAGGGCCGGGATGCCGTGGCGGCGTTGGCGATCGCGCGGCAGGCGGAGGCGCTGGAAGAGTTGGGAGCGTTCGCGGTGGTTCTTGAGTGTATTCCGGCGGCGTTGGCGGCGCAGATTACGGCGACGATTGCGATTCCGACGATTGGGATTGGTGCGGGTGCCGATTGCGACGGCCAGATTCTGGTGCTGCAGGACCTGTTGGGGCTGAACTCCAGTTTTCGGCCGCGCTTCGCGCGGCAGTTTTGTGATGGAGAGACTGCGATTCTGAAGGCTTTGGCGGAATATGACCTCGCGGTGAAATCGTCTGAGTTTCCTCGCGCTGAGGAGAGCTACTCGTGAAGGCCAAAAATTTTTCCGGCGCTTCGCGCCGCCACTATGTGAGGTACTGTCTACCAGGAGGACCGCAGTGACGGAAGCCGTTATTACCTCGCGAGCTACTCAGTTCCACCGAGCATTTCGGGTGTCCAAGGTGCCGATGCTGCGAACGGGTCGACTCTCTCCGCGACTCTGCTGGGACGAAAAACATTTCCCCGCGCTGCGCGCGGCCGCACGCGTTCTTAGTTGGCGAGCTGGCCGGTTCTGCAGGGCATTTCTGGTGTTTGGGGTGCCGAAGCTGCGAGCGAGTCGACTATCGCCGCGATTCTGCTGGGGCGAAAAAATTTTCCCCGCGCTGCGCGCGGCCGCAGGCGTTCTTAGTTGGCGAATTGCGCAGTGCTACAGAGCATTTCGGGTGTCCGAGGTGCCGATGCTGCGAGCGAGTCGACTATCTCCGCGAATCTGCTGGGGCGAAAAACATTTCCCCGCGCTGCGCGCGGTCGCAGGCGTTCTTAGTTGGCGAGTTGCCCGGTCCTACCGGATATTGCGGGTGTCCGAGGTGCCGATGCTGCGAGCGAGTCGACTATCTCCGCGAATCTGCTGGGGCGAAAAACATTTCCCCGCGCTGCGCGCGGTCGCAGGCGTTCTTAGTTGGCGAGTTGCCCGGTTCTACCGGATATTGCGGGTGTCCGAGGTGCCGATGCTGCGAGCCGGCAGGCTATCCCGTTCATCGCCCCAACCGATTGGAGTATCGTAATGCGAGTCTCAACGAACCTCACAGAGTGGCGCGCCAGGCGCGCGGAAGTTTCCGGACGAACGATCGGCGTCGTTCCGACAATGGGTGCGCTCCACCCCGGACACGGTTCGCTGGTGGAACGCTGCCGGCGGGAGAATGAAATCGTAGTGGCTACGCTGTTCGTCAACCCCACACAGTTCAACGACCCTTCCGATTTGCAGAAGTATCCGCGCACCTTGGAAGCAGATCTGGAACTGCTGGAGGCACTGGGCACCGATGACGTCTTCTGCCCGGACACCGCCACGCTATACCCGAACGGCTATGCGTTTCGCGTCATCTCCGACAGCCTGGCCACGGTGATGGAGGGGCGGAGCCGGCCGGGCTTCTTTGATGGTGTGATGACCGTGGTGTTGAAGCTGTTGAACATCATTCAGGCCGACCGCGCCTACTTCGGCGAGAAGGACTACCAGCAATGGAAAGTACTCCACGCCATGGCCGCCGACCTGTTCCTGCCTACCGAGATCCTCGCCTGTCCGACGATCCGTACCGCGTCCGGACTGGCGGAGAGTAGCCGGAACGCCCTGCTGACCGCGGGCGGCCGGCAGAAGGCCGCCGAGATCTACCGCGCACTCCGGTTCGCCCCAACGGCCGATGTTGCGCGGCAGCAGCTGGAAGCCGAGGGGTTCCGCGTCGATTACGTGGAAGAACATTGGGGCCGGCGGTTTGCCGCCGCGTTTCTGGAAGGGGTCCGTTTGATCGATAATGTGCCACTGGAGGAACCGGAATGCTCTTCTGCCTTGATGTAGGAAATAGCCAGACCTTTGGGGGCGTCTACGACGGGGACACGTTGCTGTTCACGTTTCGGCGAACGGGGAGCGCGCGGGCTTCCTCAGATGAGTCCGGGATCTTCTTCAGGACGGTGTTGCGCGAGAATGGCGTGGACCCCGCTTCAGTGCGGCAGGTGGCGATTTGCTCCGTTGTGCCGGACGCGCTGCACTCACTGCGGAACTGTTTCTTGAAGTACTTTCAGGCGGAGCCGTTTGTGCTGCAGCCGGGGACGAAGACGGGGTTGAAGATCCGGTACAGGAACCCGTTGGAGGTTGGCGCGGACAAGATTGCCAACGCGATGGGCGCGGTGGGGCGGTACCCGCGAAGGGACCTGGTGATTGTGGACTTCGGCACGGCCACGACTTTGTGCGCGGTGAACGCGGAGGCTGAGTATCTGGGCGGGATCATCACGCCGGGGGTGCAGATGTCGATGGCGGCGTTGGACGCGCGGACGGCGCGGTTGCCGGCGGTGGAGATCTGCAAGCCGGCGACGGTGCTGGGCCGCACGACGGTGGAGAGTATTCAGTCCGGGCTGTTCCACGGCACGCTGGCCACGGTGCGCACGCTGACGGGGGCGATCGCCGAAGAGCAGTTTAACGGACGGGAACCGGTGCTGGTGGGAACGGGCGGATTCGGGCGGCTCTTCGCGCAGGAGAAGCTGTTCGATGCGTTCATTCCGGAGTTGGCGCTGCTGGGTTTGCGGCGGGCTGTGGGGTTGGCGACACCGTAGAATGAAGCGCGCTGTTTGCCTCGCGGAGCAACCCCATTTCAATCGGGATGGCTACCTTGGCGAGTACCGTGAACACGAACGCTCCGAGCGCCCAGATGCCCAGCGCGACGGTGAGTTCCACCCAAGTAGGAGAGTATTCGTGGATCTTGCCCCACGGTTCGGGGATGAAGCCGGGGATGATGGTGCCGATGCCCTTTTCGATGAGGATGCCGACGAAGAGCATGACGCAGGCGCTGTAGAGGACCGCCTTTTTTGCGCGCAGGTGATGGAGGGTGAGCAACCCGGTGGCGGTGGCAATCAGCGCGATGGACGACCAGATCCAGGGAACGAGCGCGCGCTTTTCGCCGATCCCGAAGAAGAGGTAGCGGGCGCTCTGGCCGTGGTGGGTGTTGCGATAGAACTCGACGAACAACTCAGAGATCGTCATGACGACGCAGATCTGGGCGGCGACGGTGACGACGACGGAGAGTTTCTGAATCGTTTCGTGCGCCACGGGATAACCGCCGAAGCGGCGGATGAGCGTCAGCACGAGAATCATCAATGCAGGGCCGGCGGTGAAGGCCGTCGCCAGGAAACGCGGGCCTAAGAGGGATGAGTTCCAGAATGGCCGCGCCGGGAGGCCGGCGTAGAGGAACGCCGTGACCAGGTGCAGACTGACGGCCCAGGCGATGGAGAGGAGCACGACGGGCACGTAATAACGCTTATCCGCTTCGCGCCCTTGCCAGTGGGAATACAGCAGGTAGAACGGGACACCGACATTGAGAGCGAGGTAGCCGTTCAAGACCAGGATGTCCCACGCCAGGAGGGAGCGCGGGAAGTTGATGCGGCCAACAACGGGGAGCAGATGCCAGAGGCGGGCGGGGCCGCCGACATCGACCACCACGAAAGAGATGGCCATGATGAGAGCGGCAACGGCCATGGCTTCCCCGATAAGGACGGCGCTGTGGAAGTCGTGATCTTTGAGCACATAGGTCGGCATGACGAGGATGACGGCGGCGGCGGCGACACCGACGAGGAAGGTGAAATTGGAGATGTAGAATCCCCAACTGACGTGATCGTGGAGGCCGGTGACGATGAGGCCTTCGCGGAGCTGGACAGAGTAGGCCCAGGCGCCGCAGCACATGAGGAACGTGAGGACGCCCATCCAGGCGTGATAGGCGGTGGACCCTTGGGTTGCCTCGCGCAACGCGTCGTTGAAGAAAGCTCGCAGTGTGCGCATCGGTTAGTCCATGTAGTACCAGAATTTTGGTTCGGTGCCGAGGTCCTCTTTGAGGCGAAACACCTTTTTATTGGCCAGAATCCAGCGAATTTCGCTGTTCGGATCCAGTAGATTGCCGAAGACGCGGGCGCCGGTGGGACAGGCCTCGACGCAGGCCGGGTTCTTGCCGTCACGGGAGCGCTGGATGCAAAACGTGCACTTTTCTACGACACCCTTCTTGCGGAGACGGTTGCCCAAGTAGTGCTGGTTGGGGTTGACCTCTTCGATGGGGACGACCGGATCGGCCCAGTTGAAGCGGCGGGCGTCGTAGGGGCAGGCAGCCATGCAGTAGCGGCAGCCGATGCACCAGTTGTAATCGACGACGACGATGCCATCGGGCTCCATCCAGGTGGCCTTCACGGGACAGACGTCGACACAGGGCGGGTTCTGGCAGTGGAAGCACTGGGTACCCATATAGAAGTGCCCGGCGGCGGGGACCTGGTGAAAGAAGTCGTCGTTGGCCTCTTCGAAATCCATGGAGCCCTTCTTGTTTTCGTGGATGCGGATGTAGGCCATGCCGCTGGCGCGGTCCTGGTTGTTTTCTTCTATGCAGGCCTTGACGCAATCCATGTAGCCACGGCATTTGGAGACGTTGAAGGCGTAGCCGTAGAGGACGTCTTTGCGGGGCCCCTGGGCGCTGACGTCGATGCGGTTGCCGGTATTGAGTTCGTAGCTGCGTTCGAGCCGGCGGACGGTGGCGTCCTTTTCGGTGTCCGTCATCAGCTGGAAATTCTGCTGGAAGTAGGCCTGCCAATCGAGTTGTGCCTTCTCCTTTTCGGCGGCGGAGGCGAGGGGGCTGCAGGAGGTCTGAAGGACGCCAAGGCCGGCGGCGAGCATGCCTCCAAGGGTGGTCATCGCGTCGCGGCGGTCCATGGTTTTGTTGTTCAGGATCTGGAACGGGGAGTCGGTCACGGGGTCTCCTCGGAATGGGTACGGGACATGGCTGGCCAGCGGGGATTGAGCCGCGGTTGGTGGGGGCTGTGGCAGCCGGTACAACTGAGTACTTTTCGTTCGGCGGCCCAGCCGCTGGTGCGTTTGCCGTGGGCGCCGCCGCGCCAATCGGCGGCCTGGCGGGAGTGGCATTGGGCGCAGAGTTCGTAGCTATTGTTGAAGCTGACTTCTTTGCCGTTCATCAACCGAAGCGACTCCGTCGGTGTTTCGCTGTGGCAGGTCTTGCATTCGGTGAAGGTCGCCGGCGCGTGTTGGAGTTTGATCTCCCAATGGGCGGCGGGCTTAGTCTGTTTAAGGGCGGTTAAAGGCTTTTCGTGGCAACGGGCGCAGGGGTATTTGGTCATCTGCGGGATGCGGGGATCCACCTGCATGGGCGGTGGGCCATCTGAGGTGCCGGACTGTTCAAGCGTGGCGAGGAGGCTGCGGTGGGGCGTAGCTTCGTGGTTGGCGCAGGCGGTAAGCAGGAGGATGGCGGCGAGGAGTGTGAGTCGCATTATTGGCCTCCTTCGCGGGTGAACGCGGCGAAGGGCCTGGCGCCGGTGACGTGGCATTGGCGGCAGTTGCTGCGCTCTGGATGGGTGGTCCGGATTTCAACCGGGGCGGCGGGGCCGCCGTGGCAGGCGATGCAATTGGACCGCATGTCGAGTTCGTGCGGGATGGCGGGCGGTGCGCCGGGAATGGCGCCTTTGGGGACGGCGGCCGTCTGGGCTGGCTGGAAGGTGGTGGGTTGGAAGGACGACTTGTTCTCCGGGTGGACGTGGCAACTGCGGCAGTTGATGAGTTCCGGGTGCGGGGTGACAGGGGTGAAGGCATTGAACTTCGGTGCCCAGCCGCCATCGAGGTGGCAGGCGAGGCAGGACTTGCCGCCCATGGACTGATCGTCGACCAGATCGTGGGGGATGGCGGGCGGGCCACCGGGATAGGAGCGGCGGGCGTAGTAGGCGGGGAGGTGGCGTTCTGGTTGGCCGGGGCCGGGCTTGACGTCTTTGAGGGATGCGCCTTTGCTGGAGCGTTCAAAGACGCCGGCTTCGGTGAGGATGGGAAGAGGTCTTTCGATGCTGGCGGCGGCGGGTGTGCGGGCGTCCCGTTCGCCGGCGCCGATGGCATGGCCGATGACGATGACGGCGGCGACCATCAGAGCAGCCGCGATTGCGATGCTCCAGTAGCGCTTCATAAGGCTTTCTCAACCTTCACGGCGCACTTTTTGTAGTCCGGCTGTTTGGAGATGGGGCAGAAGGCGTCGAGGGTTAACTCGTTGATGAGCTTGCTTTCGTCGAAGAAGGGGACGAACACCTGGCCTTCGGGCGGGCGGCCGCGGCGGTCGATCAACGCCGGGAGGAGGATGGTGCCGCGGCGGGAGGTGAGGCGGACGCTGTCGCCGTTCTTGATGTTGAAGCGTTTGGCATCGTTGGGGTGAAGTTCGACGTAGGCGTTGGGCATGGCCTGGTGGAGCACCGGGATGCGGCGGGTCATGGAGCCGGTGTGCCAGTGCTCGACGACGCGGCCGGTGTTCAGCCAGAAGGGGTAGTCCTTATCCGGCATTTCGGGCGGCGGTTCGTAGGGACGGAACCAGATCCAGGCCTTCTGGTCCGGCTTGCCGTAGAAGTGGTGGGTATCGCCGGGTTTGGCGGCGGGATCGTGTTTTGGGTTGTAGCGCCAGCGGGTCTCCTTGCCGTTGACGAAGGGCCACATGATGCCGGGGCGCTGACGGAGTTCGTCATAGGACGCCATTTCGTGGGCGGGACCGTGATGGAACTGGCGGTATTCTTCCCAGATTTCCTTGATGTGGGTTTCGGGTTTATAGGCGAAGAGCTTGCCGTGGCCCATGCGGCGGGCGACTTCGATGAGTTGCCAGGTATCGGACATGGCTTCGCCGGGGGGATCCACCATTTTTTCCCAGTGCTGGGTGCGGCGTTCGGAATTGCCGAACATGCCTTCGCGTTCGATCCACATGGCGGAGGGGAGGACGACATCGGCGATATCGGTGGTGGGTGTGGGGTAGACGTCGGAGACGACGACGAAGCGGTTTTCCTTCTTCAGGCCGTCGCGATAGCGTTTGAGTTTTGGCATCGTGACCATGGGGTTGGTCACTTGGATCCAGATGAATTTCAGGTCTCCGCGGTCGAGGGCGCGGAACATTTCGACGGTGTGGAGCGTGGGCTTGGGGGCGATGTTCGAAACGGGGACGCCCCAGATCTTGGCCGCCATTTCGCGGGAGTGGGGATCGGTAACTTCGCCGTGGGGGAGGCGATTGGTGAGGGTGCCGACTTCGCGGACGGTGCCGCAGGCGGAAGGCTGGCCGGTGAGAGAAAAGGGACTGTTGCCGGGGGTGGCGATTTTGCCGGTGAGGAGGTGGATGTTGTAGACGAGGTTCTGGATCCAGGTA
The DNA here is from genome assembly GCA_945860645.1 of Candidatus Sulfopaludibacter sp. SbA3. GTDB lineage: Bacteria > Acidobacteriota > Terriglobia > Bryobacterales > Bryobacteraceae. The sequence goes on from CAMATG010000001.1 coordinate 21,991, forward strand.
CCGCGGGTGTGCTGGTTCATGCCCATGCACCAGAAGCTGACGACGCGTTTTTTGGGGTCGCCGTAGAGCCCGGCGAGGTAGCGGATTTCGCGGGCAGGGACGCCGGAGAGTTTCTCCACTTTCTCGGGCTTGTAGTCTTCGAGAGCTTTCTTATAAGCGGCGAAATCGATGGTGCGGGGCTCGTCGGTGAAGGCGAATTTGTCTTCGAGGCCGTAACCGATGTTGGTCTTGCCGGCGTGGAAGGAGACGTGGCGCTGGAGGAAGGTGGAGTGGAGCCAGTTGTTGCGGATGAGCTCGTAGGCGATGGCGTTGGCGATGGCGAGATCGGTTTGAGGGAGGAAGAGGATGGAGCGGTCGGCAGCCATGCTGGTGCGGGTAGTGCGGGTGGCGAGATCGACCACGAGGGTGCCGGGGGACTGCTGGCGGCGCTCGAGCATGCGGCTGAAGAGGACCGGGTGCATTTCGGCCATGTTGTTGCCCCAGAGGATGAAAACGTCAGCGTTTTCGATGTCCTCGTAGCAGCCCATGGGTTCATCGAGGCCGAAGGTGGTCATGAAGCCGGTGACGGCGGAGGCCATGCAGAGGCGGGCGTTGCCTTCGACGTTGTTGGTGCCGATGGCGCCTTTGAAGAGTTTGGAGGCGCAGTAGCCGTCGGGGATCGTCCATTGGCCGGAGCCGTAGATGGCGACAGAATCCTTGCCGTGTTGGGCGATGTTCTCCTTGAGCTTGGAGGCGACGAGGTCGAGCGCTTCGTTGATAGGGGCTGGAACGAGCTTGCCGTTTTTGCGGATGAGGGCGGTCTTGAGGCGGTCCGCGCCGTAGAGGGCGAGGACGGAGTGGTAGCCTTTGACGCAGCAGAGCCCTTTGTTGACGGCGCTGGCGGGATCGCCTTTGACGGCGACAGCGCGGTTGTTGGATATGCCGATGAGGAGGCCGCAGCCGGTGCCGCAGAAGCGGCAGGGGGCCTTTTTCCAGGTGAGGCCGTTGATGGAATCGGTCGTGGCGGGGGCGGCGAAGGAGACGCCGGGAACGAGTTCGGTGGCGGCGGTGATGGCGGCTGCACCGGCCATTCTTATCAGCATTTCGCGGCGATTCATGCGGCTTCCTCTTCGGTGATGCCGGCGACGAGGCTAAGGCATTGGATGTGAGGGAGGGCTTCGAGTTGAGCCGCCAGGAGTTTTTCGGCGGGCTCGGTGGGGGTGTCGGTAATTAAGAGAAGGAGCTCCCGGTTTTCGGCGGGGAGCACTTGGCACCCGGGGATTTGGAGGAGCTGGGATTGCAGCTCGGCGGCCTTACCCGGCAGTGGCCACGCGATGTAACTCTTGATCGGCACGGGTCCAGTCTGCACCCCAATTGGCGCGACGACAGTAACCGGAGTCACAATGGAACGGTGAGCCAACTCAGTCTACAGGCCCTGTCCGCCATCGACTTATTCGCTGTGCTGCCGCCCGCGGAACGGGAGAGGCTGGCGTCGCTGGCGGTGATCCGGAAGTTCGACGCGAAAGAATCGTTATTTGATGAGGGCCAGCCGTGCGAGGGGATTTGGGTGGTGGCGAGCGGCAGTGTGCGGGTGTACAAATTCACGCCGGGCGGGCGGCAGATTGTGCTGGCCGTGCAGGAGGCGCCGGCGACGGTGGCCGAGGTGCCGGTGTTCGACGGCGGTCCGTATCCGGCGACGGTGATCACACAGGAGCCGAGCGAGGCGATGCTGATCCGCAAGGACGATTTTCTGGCGTGTTGCCGCCGGAACCCGGAGTTGACGTTGAAGTTTTTGAACGTGTTCAGTGCGCGGTTGCGGCATCTGGTGGGGTTTGTGGAACGGGTGACGTTTGGGAGCATCCGGCAGCGGCTGGCGCAGGCGCTGGTTGAGATGGCGGATGCCAATGGGGCTTCGTTTGCGATGGCGGAGACGCATGAGGACTTGGCCAACCGGTTGGGAACGGTGCGGGAGGTGGTGTCGCGGAATCTGGGGCGTTTTCAGAGCGAAGGGCTGATCCGGCTGCACCGGCGGGATGTGCAGATTCTGAATCGGGCGGGGCTGGCGGCGGAAGCGGAGACGAATTTTTAGGTAACAGATTCTGGCGGCGGCGATCTAATTGCCGTGACGAAATTGCTGGTTGTTGCCGCCCTGGTGAGTGGATTGGTGTTCGGGGAAGAGCCGTCGAAAGACGCGAAGAAACGGGTGACGGTGGTTGGAACCGCGGCGGTCGCGGGCGCGGCGATTGGTGCGGCTATCGCGAAAGAGAACCGCGTGAAGGGCGCCATGATTGGCGCGGCGGTAGGCGGGGCGGCTGGGTTGATCATCGACCAGATGAACAAGAAGAAAGACGCAAAGCCACAAAAGTTTTCCGAACTTTGAGCGGTTCGTACCGTAGTCTCCGGCATGAACCTGCTCATTGGCTTGGCCGCGTTTCTATCCGTTGGCGGCCTGGCTTTTGCCGAGCCACTCCAGATTCGGCGTCTGGATGGCTCGGCGATTTCTGTTGTTGAGGCGGACCGGATGGCGGCCGAGGTGCTGCGCGCGAATGGCGTGACCGGTGCGCAGATGGCGGTGATCGACCGGGGCCGCGTGGTGTGGATGCGCGCGTTTGGGATGCGGCGGTTGGAGCCTGCATTGCAGATGCGCACCGATACCAGTATCTGGGCGGCGTCGATTACGAAGGGTGTTTTTGCCGACTACGTTGTGGGGCATAGTGGCGTGGCGCTGGACGTGCCGGTGGCGCGGCAGTTGGGTGCTCGGTTGGAGAGCTTCAAGGAGTATACGGAGAAGGCCACGGTGTTGGTGGCGGATCCACAATGGCCGTTGGTGACGCCGCGGATGCTGCTGGCGCATACGTCGGGGCTGGCCAATTTTGCGTTCCTGGAGCCGGACAAAAAGATGCACCTGCATGCGGCGCCGGGGGCGGCGTATCGGTACTCCGGGGAGGGGCTGAATTTACTGCAGTTGTTGGTGGAGCAGAAGCAGGGCCGGCCGTTGGATGTGTTGATGCAGGAGGCGATGTTCGGGCCGTTGGGCATGACGCGGACGGGTCTCATTTTCAGGCAGGAATTTGCAGACAACGTGGCCGATCGGTTTGGCGCGGATGGGAAGTTTCTGGCGCAGACACGTCGATTTCCGGCACGGGCGGCGGGGAGCATGGCGACGACGGTGGAGGACCTGGCGAAGTATGCCGTGGCGTTGATGAATGGGCGCACGGTGAAGACGTTGACGAAGCCGGTGGTGCCCATACGGACTGTGCACCAGTTCCCGGTTGCTGGGGATGCGATGGAAGGCGAAGAGGCCGGGCGCGTGGGGTTGGCGTACGGGATGGGTTGGGGGTTGTTGACGAAGACCCGGTTTGGGCCGGCGTTCTTCAAAGAGGGCCGCGGGGACGGAGCGGTGAACTACATGATCTGCTTCCCGAAGCGGAAGGCTTGCATGATTTTGCTGACCAATAGTGAGAACGGGAACAGGGCGTTCCGGCCATTGCTGGAAGGGATCTTCGGCAACACCGTCACGCCCTGGGAGTGGGAAGGTTACTTGTTCGCCAAGTAGGCGCGCCAGCCGCCGAGATGGGTAATCTCTTTGGCGCCGGCGAGTCCGGCGGGTTCGCAGATGAAGCCGGTGGCGGTGGTGCCGTCATCGAGCGTGAGCGAGCCGAGGCCTAATGGGGACGGGATCAACGCCAGGAAACTGCCGAGGTTTTGCGCGGGCATGCCCCAGACTTCCACTTCAATCCCGGGGCCTTCGTAGCCGGGTTCGCGGACCAGGCCGGGCTTCGGCGGCGTGGTGTTGGCCAAGGCGTAAAGGCGGTAGTCCTTGGCGGTTTTGCAGGTTTTCAGCAGCCGCGCGCCGCGTTCGGTGAGCTGCTTGTTCAAGGGCTGCCCGGTGAGATGGGCGCCGACGACGGTGACCTTCACCTCTTCCAGGCGGGCGGCAAGATCGAGCAGTGCCCAGTCCGTATGGGCCTGGCCGATGAGCGTGACGCCGAAGGGGAGACCGTTGGGGCGGAAGCCGGCGGGGATGGCGAGGGCCGCGAGATCGAGAAGATTGACGAAGTTGGTGTAGTAGCCGAGGTTGGAGTTCAGCTTCACCGGGTCGGCTTCCACTTCGCTGATCTTGTACGTGGTGCCGGTGGTGGGGAGGAGCATGACGTCGATGCTCTCCCACGTTCTCAGCGTTTCGGCTTTGTACTCTTCCAGCTTGTACATGGCCTTGAACGTGTCGGCGGCGGAGTAGTTCTTGCCGCCGAGAATGATGTTCTTGACGACCGGGTGGGCGTCATTGGGATGGCCTTCCAGGAAGCCGCCCACCGCTACATAGCGCTCGGCCACCCAGGGGCCGCTATAGAGCAGTTGCGCGGTGTCGCGGAAGGGGACGTAATCGATTTCCACCCGCTGGCCACCGGCGGCCTCCAGCTTCTTGATGGCCGATTGGTAGAGCGCGGCGGCGGCATCGTCACCGAAGAACTGTAGGTGTTCAGCGGCCGGAACGCCGAAGCGGAAGGGGCCGTTGGCCCAGGCGGGCGTGGCCTTGCGGGGATTGGCCGCTTCAAAAACGCGCTGCGCGGTGCGGACGTCGCGGGTGAAGATGGACACGCAATCAAGGCTGGCGCAGGCGGGGACGACGCCCACCGTGGACAGGATGCCCTTGGTGGGTTTCAGGCCGTAGATGTTGTTGAACGCGGCGGGAACACGGCCGGAGCCAGCGGTGTCGGTACCTAGGGAGAAGTCGACTTGACCGCTGGCTACGGCGACGGCGGATCCTGAGGATGATCCGCCGGAGATGTATTCGGGGTTGAACACGCTGACGCAGGCGCCGTAGGGCGAGCGCACGCCGACAAGGCCGGTGGCGAATTGGTCGAGGTTCGTTTTGCCGATGGCGCGGGCGCCGGCTTGTTCGAACATCGCCACGACGGGGGCGGTCTTTTCGGGCGTGTTGGAGTAGGCTGGGCAGCCGGCGGTGGTGGGCACGCCGGCGTAATCGATGTTGTCTTTGATGGCGAAGGTGAGGCCCGTCAGGGGGCCGGGCTTCGCCGGTTTTTCGGGGATCGCGGAGATCCAGACGGGGGGCTTCATCGCAGCACCGCCAGGACCTGGCCGGGCTGGACCATGGCGCCCGGTGTGCAGCGCATTTCGATGAGTTCACCGGCCGAGGGGGCGGTGATGGCGAGCTCCATTTTCATGGCCTCCAGAACGATGAGTTTGTCGCCGGCTTTGACGTGCTGGCCGGTTTCGCCGGGGACGGCCCAGACGCTGGCGGCGATGGGCGAGCGGACCGCGGTGGCACCTTCGGGGAGGGCGTCTTCGGGGGGCGGCGGAAGATCGTCGAGCGCGGGCGCGATGTACTCGCCCCAGCGGTCGCGTTCTTCGCGGAAGGATTGATCGCGTTTCGTTTGGAACGCGAGCGTCTCCGCTTCGATGGACTTCAGGAACGCCTGGTGTTCGGCGAGGTTGAATTCGCCCTCTTCGATGCGCGGTGTGAAGTTGGGATCGGCGCGGAGTTTCAGCAGCTCTTCGGCCGAGACGGGGTAGAACTGGAGGCGATCGAAGAAGTCCAGCAGCCAGGGTTTGGGCTGGCGGTGGGTCTTCCACATCTGCGTTGTGCGGCCGACGAACTGGTAGCCGCCGGGGCCTTCCATGCCGTAGACGCAGAGATAAGCGCCGCCGATACCGACCGAGTTTTCCGCGGTCCAGGTGCGGGCCGGGTTGTATTTCGTCGTGACAAGCCGGTGGCGGGGATCGATGGGCGTGGCCACCGGCGCGCCGAGGTAGACGTCGCCCAGGGCGAGCGTCAGCCAGCTGGCTTCGAAGACGGTACGGAAGACGTCGTCCACCGATTCCAGGCCGTTGATGCGGCGGATGAATTCGATGTTCCAGGGGCACCAGGGCGCATCGGCACGGACGCCTTGCATGTACTTTTCGATGGCGAGGCGGGTGGCCGGATCGTCCCAGGAGAGCGGCAGGTAGACTTTGCGCGAGGGCACGCTGGTGAGCGGGTGGGCCTGGGCATCGTCGATGCGGGCGAAGAGTTCGTCGCGGCTGATTTTGGTGTTGTCGTAGTGGATCTGGAGGGAGCGGATGCCGTGCGTGAGGTCGATGATGCCTGGCGTTCCTTCGAGTTGACGACGCAGGGAGTGGGCGGCGAAAGAGAGTTCGAAATCGAGCTGATTGGGGCCGAATTCGACGAGGAGGTTCTGATCGCCATCGGCGCGGATGACGACGCCGGGGGCTTCGCCGCGGAGAATGGCGGGTTCGTTATTGACGCGGACGAAGCGGACGGTGTCGCCGGCTTTCAACTGGCCCATTTTCCAGAGCTCGTCCTTGACGATGGTGGCCGGGCAGACGAAGCCGCCGCAGCTGGGGCCGTCGGGGCCGAGGATGATGGGCATGTCGCCGGTGAAATCCACGGTGCCGACGGCGTAGGCGTTATCGTGAATGTTCGACGGGTGGAGACCGGCTTCGCCGCCGTCCTTGCGGGCCCACTGCGGCTTGGGGCCGAGGAGGCGGATGCCCGTGCGATCGCTGTTATAGTGCACGCGCCAGTCGTGCGAGAAGAACATGCCGATGTCTTCTTCGGTGAAGAAATCGGGCGCGCCGTGGGGGCCGTAGGTGACGCCGATCTGCCATTCCTTGCCGTATTCGGGCGGATTTTGGCACGGGGCGGGCTCGGCGATCGTGGTGGTGCTGAAGCGGAGCAGGTCGCCAGCGCGGAGGTGGCGGCCGCCGAACTTGCCGAGGATGAATGTGGCGCGGCTGCCGAGGTAGAGCGGGACATCGATGCCGCCGCGGATGGCGAGATAGCCACGCGCGCCGGCGCCGTTGACGGGGGTGAAGCGAATGGTCTCGCCGGCCTTGACGAAGAGCGGTTGCCAGCGCGGGATGCCCATGTCTGCGCCGGTGGCGGCGATGACGGCGTCGTGATGGAACTTCAAGGTCGGCCCGATGAGGGACATTTCCAGGCCGGCGGCATCGGGCGCGTTGCCCACGATTTCATTGGCGATGCGGAAGGCCTTATCGTCAATGGGACCCGAGGGCGGCACGCCGATGTGCCAGTAGCCGAGGCGGCCGGGGAAGTCCTGCACGGTGGTTTGGGTGCCGGGTTCCAGGACCTCGATAGCGCGGGTCTGGTAATCGAAGTTGCGGAGGAGGGAAGTGGGGAAGGTGCCGGAGGCGAAGGCGTCCGAGCCGACGACGGCGCGGAGGTAATCGACGTTGGTTTCAATGCCGGCGATGACGGTTTCGGCAAGCGCCTGGCGGAGTTTGGCGACGGCCTCGGCGCGGCTGGCGCCGTTGACGATGATCTTGGCGACCAAGGGGTCGTAGAACGTGGAGACTTCGGTACCGGATTCGACCCAGGTTTCGACGCGAGCGTCCTTGGGAAACTCGACGTGGCTGAGCGGGCCGGCGCAGGGGCGGAAGTCGTGGAGCGGCGATTCGGCGTAGACGCGGACTTGAATGGACGCGCCGCACGGGGTGACTTCGCGGATGGGGCTTTCGCCGGCGGCGAGGCGGACCATCCATTCAACAAGATCGACGCCGGTGACCTCTTCGGTGACGCCGTGTTCCACCTGCAGGCGGGTGTTTACTTCGAGGAAATAGAACTCGCCGCGGGTCTCGTCGTAGATAAATTCGACGGTGCCGGCGTTGCGGTAGGAGACCAGTTCGCCGAGGCGGACAGCGGCGGCTTTTAACGACTCGCGGGCGGTGCTGGAGATGCCGGGCGCGGGCGTTTCCTCCACCACCTTTTGATTGCGCCGCTGGGCGGAGCAGTCGCGCTCGCCGAGCGCGACGACGTGGCCATTACCGTCGCCGAAGATCTGCACTTCGATGTGGCGGGCCTTTTCGACGAAGCGTTCGGCGTAGATGCCGGTCTGCTTGAAGTTCGATTGGCTGAGGCGCTGGATGGCTTCGAAAGCCTCTTCCAACTCCTCGCGGGAATGGCAGACGCGCATGCCGATACCGCCGCCACCGGCGGTGGATTTGAGCATGAGCGGGAAGCCGACGACGGCCGCGTCTTTCGCGTGTTCGAGCAAGCCGGTGCCGGGAAGCATGGCAACGCCGGCGGCGCTGGCGAGTTCCCGGGCGCGGTGCTTCAGGCCGAAGTCGATCATCTGTTGCGGCGTGGGCCCGATGAAGGCGAGGCCCGCGTTTTCGCAGGCTTCGGCGAAGGCGGCGTTTTCGCTGAGGAAGCCGTAGCCGGGGTGGATGGCTTCGGCGCCGGACTGCTTGGCGGCGGCGAGAACGGCGTCAACGTCAAGATAGCCGCGTGGGCCACCGACGGAGACGGCTTCGTCGGCCTGGCGCACGAAGAGAGATTCGGTGTCGACTTCAGAGTGGATGGCGACGCTCTCCACGCCCATCTGGCGCAGGGTGCGAATGATGCGGCTGGCAATGGCGCCGCGGTTGGCGATGAGGACTTTCTTAAACATTATTCCGTTACCACCAGCCTGATCGGGGTGGGATTGTAGGCGTTGCAGGGGTTGTTCAGCTGCGGGCAGTTGGAAATCAGGACCAGCGTGTCCATGTTGGCGTACAGGTCCAGATATTTGCCGGGCGCGGAGAGGCCATCCTCGAACGTCAATTTGCCTTCGGGCGTGACGGGCACGTTCATGAAGAAGTTGATGTTGTGGGCGATGTCGCGCTTGTCGAGACCGGCGGCGAGGCCGTACTTCAGGAACGTCTGGCGGCAGGCGTGCATGTAGCGTTTGCCGATGTCGTAGCGCACCATGTTGGACTCCTGGGAGCAGGCGCCGCCGAGGGTGTCGTGGCGGCCGCAGAGGTCCTCGGTGATGGTCATCAGCACGTTGCCGTTTTGCGACATCAGCTTGGTGCCCTTGGTGAGGTAGATGTTGCCCTGGGCGGTGATGGTGTCGACGGCGGAGTAGCGATCGGTGAAATCGTGGGCGTTGTAGAGAAGCGTGTCGGCGGCCTGATTGCCTTCCAGATCGATCATGCGCATCGTCTGGCCCTTCTTCACAACGCCGCTGAAGCCGTCGCCGGCCAGCACGGTGACATCCAATATCGTACTCATCGGCAGCACCTCGCGGTCAGTTCAAAGCCGCGTCCGTTTTCGGGCCGGGACACGCGGCAGATATCATCGGGGCCCGGGGGCGGTACGCGTTTTACGGTGACCTTGACGGGCTTGGGCGCGTAGGCGCCGCCGGGCTCCATAGCGTGGTGGTTGGCGGAGAGGAGGATCAACACCTTCATCTCGGCCCGCAATTCCACGAAGTCTTCGGCTTTGGAATTGCCCGGGATGTACTTCATCGCGCCGGTCTCATCCACCTGCACTTTGCTGAATAAATTCAAGGTCGGGGTGAGGTCACGCGAGCCCAGGCCGTACTTGGCCAGTTCCAGCAGCAGACCTTCTTTGGAAGCCTGGGTCCAGTCGTTGCGGTACTGCTGGTAGGGCTTTTCGCCGTACTTGGATTCCACTTGGGCGGCGGTGAGGGTGCCACCGATGGGGTCGTGCCAGCCCACCGAATCGTCGGTGATGGAGCACAGGATGCGGCCCATGTCGGAATAGAGCACGAAGCCCTTGGTGAGCCGGGCGATGTGCTGCGCCTTCAGCGTGTCGGGCATGTTGTAGCGCTCTTCGGGTTGGAGGGCGTTATAGAAGAGGGCGCTGACATTAGCGCCCCCCTCTGTGTCCGTCAACCGCAGCGCCATGCCGGGTTCCAGTACATGCGACCAGGTCTGGCCGCCGTGGAGCAGGTCTTCCCACAGGATAGTTTCACTCATGACTTTCGCTACGGAGCGATCTTCGCTACGTCTAACCTCCATATGTTCTGTTCGCGCAGGTTCGAGAGCCACACGGCGCCGTGGGCAAAGAGAATGGCGTCGCCGCCGGGGCCGGCGTATTGATGGGTCACTTTGTCGGTCTTGGCGTCGATGCGGGTGATGGGGATCTGGAACATCGTGATCCACACCGCGCCGCCGCCGGCGGAGATTTCGCCGCCGCCGCCGGGCAGGCCGCATTGAATGGTGGCGACCACCTTTTTGGTCTTCGGATCTACTTTCGAGACGGTGCCGTCGCCCTGGTTGAGGGTCCAGACGAAACCTTCTCCATAGGTCAAGAAGCGCGGGCCGGGTCCGACTTCGATTTTATCAGTCACCTTGTTGGACTTCGCGTCGATGCGGGTGAGCAGGTTGCCTTTGGACTGGGTGACCCAGATGGCGCCATCACCGTAGTCGACGGTGTGTGACCCGGCGGGGATGGCGATTTCGGCGATGACCTTGTTTCTCTTCGGATCGATGCGGACGACCTTGTCGCCGTCGGCTCCGGTTGCCATCCAGACGGCGTCTTTCGAAGTAGTGATGCCGCCTTCGGAGTTGGCCGGGCCGATGGGTATGTTGGCGACGACTTTGTTGGTCTTTTCGTCTACGCGGGCGATGGTTTTATCGCCGCAAGTGGGCGCCCAGATGCTGCCGAAGCCGTAGGCGATGCCGCTGCAGGGCTGTTTGCCCACTTCAACGGTGGCGGTGACGGTGTTGGTCTTGGGGTCCAGTTTGGAGATGGTGCCTTTGGGCTTGTTGGAAACCCAGACGGCGTCTTTGGTAGCGATGGTCCAGTCGGGCACTCCGGGAACGGGGAACACGAATTCCGGCTTCACGACGTCCATCGGTTTCTGTACTTCTTTGACGCCGGGGAGCGGGGGACGGGGAGAACGTTTTTTCTTCGGAGCGTCTTGGGCCTGCGCGCAGAGCGCGGCGGCGGTCATCAGAATTACGGCGTATCGCATAGGAGTTCCTCGTTGTTTTCTGCCGTGGACGGTTCGGTCAGCAGGCTGCCGGCAACGAAGGCAACAGCGCTCAATACGGGTGGGAGAAGGGTGTCGAGCCCGGCCCATTCGGGCGGGACCACGAAATAGCAGATGCCGCGGGCGATGGTTCCCGCGAGGATACTGGCCAGAGCGCCAGCCTGTGTGGCGCGGGCCCAGTAGACGCCCAGGAACAGCGGAATCACACAGCCGGCGAAGACGATGTCGAAGGCGACGACTAGTAGAATGCCGGGTTCAGGCCGGACGTAGGCGATCCAGGCGGCGGCGATGGCCGTCGGCAATGCCAACGCGCGGGAGAGGAAGAGCATTGTTTCATCGGTGACCTTTTTCGTGCTCCAGCGCTGCCACACGTTGCGGGCCATGACGACGGAGATGACGAGCATGGCGCCGTTGGCGGTGGACATCGATGCGCCCATGACGCCGACGAAGACCATGACGCCGATCCAGTAGGGTAGATGGGTGCTGGCGAAGATGGGGAGCACCATGCGCGGGTCCTCCACTGTGCCGATGGCGGAGATGGCGGCCATGCCGAGGAGAGAGGCGGAAAGGCCGATGACCATGGTCCAACCGGCGGCGTAGTAGCAGGCCTTTTTCGCGGTTTCCGGGGATTTGGCGGAGAAGACGCGCTCCATGAAGTCCAAGGCCATGGCGTTGCCGAAGGCGAGGGAGATGATGTTGGCCCAGTTGGCCAGGCCACCACCGGAGAGGGTGGTGAGCTGGCTGATGTTGAGCGTAGCGGGCGGCAGGGCCGCGGTGATCGGGCCCCAGCCGCGGGTATATAGAACGTAGGCGGCGGCGCAGACGAAGCCGATGATGGCGACATGGATTTGGAAGAAGTCGGTCCAGATGGCGGCGTAGAGGCCGCCGGCCACCGTGTAGAGCAGGATGACCGTGGTGCCGATAGCCAGGCATTGGCCGTAGCTCAAGCCGCTGACGACGGAGAGGATCCAGGCGACGGCGGAGAGGTTGCCGGCGACGACGACGATGAAGCAGAGGATGGTCAGAATTGACGCAAGTAACTCCGCAGTGCGGCCGTAGCGGCGGTAAAAGAACTCCGGAAGGGTGAGCAGGTCCATCTTGTTCAAGGGACCGGCGAGGAAGCGGCCGACGATGAGAAGGCTGGCGCACAGGCCGATTGGGATGGCTGCGCCGGCCCAGAAGCCTGTGGAAAAAGTGAGAGATGTGTTGCCGAGAGTGGCGTTGCCGTCGATGGCTTGCGCTGCCAACGCGGTTCCAACGACCAGAAACGGCATGGACTTGCCGCAAACGGTGTATCGTTTGCTGGAACCCTGCACTTGCGTGTAGGTATAGAGACCAATGGCCAGCGAGATGGCCATAAAGATCACGACCGGCCAAAGCATGCCTGTCATGGAACTACCCCTTGAAATGAAGCCGGCTGATGACAGGGGCCGGGGATGGGGCTACGGGGACGAATCGCAGACGCTGCGGGGTGAATAAGGAGTATAGCTCTTTTCTATTTGACTCCTTAAATCGAAATCTCTTATGATCCCCTTAACTGCTTTCGTCTAGTCACGAGAGATGTGTCCGCCTTGATGCGGCTCCCCTCACCGTCTGAGAATCGTGCGCTCCTGTCCGCGCAGAACGAATCTTAAGGGGAAAACAATTGAAACGAATTACCTTGCTTCTCGCGGCAAGTCTACTGTCCTTATACGCTCAGAGCAGTTCGCTGCAGGGCGTAGTCACCGATCAACAGGGGGCCGCCATTACTGAAGCGGTCGTCAGTATTACCAATATCGATACTTCCGCGGCTCGGAAGGTCATCGTCAACGCAACCGGAAGCTATTCGTTTTTGCAGGTGCCGCCGGGGACCTACAAGGTTGAAATCCAGCAGCCAGGGTTCCGGACGTACAACTCGAATGTACGGTTGGCCATCAATGTCCCGTCCACGCTGGACGTGAAGCTGGAACTCGGACAGGTGTCCGAAGTGGTCAATGTGAGTGAAGAAATGTCGCAGATCAACACGCAGAACGCGACGATCGGCAATGCGTTTTCGCAGGTGCAGGTGCGCCAGTTGCCGCTGCAGACCCGCAACGTCGTCGAACTGCTGAGCATTCAGCCGGGCGTGACGTCGACCGGTGAAGTGCTGGGCGCCAAGCGCGACCAGAACAACGTCACCCTGGACGGCGTGGACGTGAACGACAATCAGAACGCGGGCATGGCCAACACGGGATCCGCCGGATTGAACGCCGCGCTGCCGGTGCCGCTGGACAGCGTACAGGAATTCCGCGTGACCATCGCCGGTCAGGGCGCCGATCAGGGACGCTCGGCGGGTGGGCAGGTCTCGCTCGTCACCAAGAGTGGCTCCAACCAGTTTCACGGCACACTGTATGAGTTCCACCGCAACGTGAAGACCGCCGCCAACGATTGGTTCTCCAATCGCGCCGGCATCGCTCGCGAAGCGCTGATCCGGAATCAGTACGGCGCCTCGCTGGGTGGCCGTTTTGTTAAGGACCGCGTCTTCTTCTTTGTGAACTGGGAAGATCGCAAGGATCGTTCCGCTTCCGCGCAGTCGCGCAATGTGCCGACGGAAACGTTGAAGCAGGGCATTGTGCAGTTCCGTTTGAACAACGGCACGATCGGCCAGTTGACCCCGGCCGAAGTGACGGCACTCGACCCGCTGAAGATTGGTTACAGCGCCGCGATGAAGAGCATTCTCGGCTCCTATCCGGTGGCGAACGATCTGGCTTCCGGTTCGGATCGCGGTTTGAACTTCGGTGTCTTCCGCTTCAACGCGCCGCTGACCCGCAACGACCGCGCCTATGTTTCGAAGATGGACTTCAACCTCGACCGCGCCGCCAAGCACACCCTGATGTTGCGCGGCACGCTGGCCGACAACTCCCGCAACGAAATTCTGGCGCAGTTCCCGGGCCAGGACGCGGCCGCGAAGGTTCTGGACAACTCCAAGGGTCTGGCTGCCCGCTACACGGCGGTGCTGACTCCCTCGCTCGTGAACGTTTTCAGCTATGGCTTCACCCGGCTCGGCATCGCCCAGTCCGGTGTTCCCGGCACGTCTATCGCCTTTGACGGCCTCTCCACTCTTCAGAACTTCGGGGCACGCGGTTTTGGCCGCATCATCCCGACCACCAACCTGGTGAACGACCTGACCTGGACAAAAGGCACGCACACCGTGCAGGCGGGCATCAACTTCCGCCTGGTACAGAATGACCGCAACTCCTTTGCCAACTCTTTCCCCAGCTACAGCTTCAGCCGGAACACGCTACGCGGTCTGGGCGCCGACATCTCCGACCTCGTCAACGGGTACGTGAAACAGCGCTCCGGCAACTCCGCTCTGGCGTTGTCCGAAACGCAGCCGACACAGCGCGCCATGGGCAACCTGTTCGGACTGATCAACAACTACAGCGCCACCTACAACTTTGGCCGCGACGGCAACGCAGTGCCCTTCGGCCAGCCGCTGGCACGCAGCTTCGGCACCCGCGAGTATGAGTTCTACCTGCAGGACGTCTGGAAGATGCGCCGCGACTTGACCGTGACCTACGGTCTCCGCTACGGCAGCTACCAGGTACCCTTCGAACGCAACGGCGTGCAGGTGGTTTCCACCACCGGTCTGGATACCTATCTGGCCGAGCGCGTGAAGGCTTCGCTGACCGGTGTCTCCGGCGCCGCCATGCCGAACGCCGCATTGACGTATGCTCTGGGTGGCCCCGCCAACAATGGCCCGGGCTGGTACCAGCGCGACAACAACAACTGGGCGCCGCGCCTGAACCTGGCCTACGCGCCGGTGGCCGATGGCTTCTGGGGCAAGTTGTTCGGTAAGGGTTCCGTGGTTCGCGTTGGCGGTTCCATGCTGTACGACCGCTACGGTTCGGACATGGTGACCAACTTCGACCGCGCCGGTTCCCCGGGTCTGGCTTCTCCGGTGACACAGCCGCGGAACACCAACTTCACCGACTCCTTCCGTTACAACGGCAGCACGCTCCCGACGCTTCCCACCGTTGCCGGTGCGAAGTTCCCCTACACCCCGGCCACCATCGTCGGCGGTTTCGGCTCCTTCTCCGGCGTCTTCCCGGATCTGGTGGCGCCGTACTCGATGTTGCTCAACATGAGCTATGCCCGTCCGCTTCCCGGCAAGATGACGGTGGAAGTCGGTTACGTCGGTCGTCTGGGCCGCAAGCAGCTGGTACAGATGGACGTCTTCCAGCCGTTGACACAGTTCAAGGATCCGAAGTCGGGCCAGACCTGGGCGCAGGCCGCCTCCATCCTCCGCAACTACAACCTGCAGGGGAAAAAGGCGAGCGAAATCCCGCCGGTCCCGTTCTTCGAAAACATGTTCCCCGGAGCCGCCGGTTACAGCATTCCCGGCACGGCTACCCAGAACTACTACGACGTGACCTACAACACCTATGACGGTTCCGATCTGGACGCACTCAACGATATGGATCGCGAACGCCAAGCCAATGGGCAGTGCATTTCCGTGCTGGGTTGCAACACGTTCTTCGCGTTGCAGAACGCCGGCAACATTGCCTGGAGCAATGCCGGCCGCAGCTCCTTCCACGGTGGCCAGTTGGTTCTCCGCCGGCCGGTTTCGAACGGCTGGGGCTTCGACTTCAACTACACCCTGTCCCACTCCATCGATCTCGCGTCGACCGCCGAATCCGGGGCCGGCACGGCCGGTGGCGTGATTCAGGACACGTTCAACGTCAACGCTTTCCGCGGTTCTTCGGACTTCGATCAGCGGCACAACATCACGGCCAACATGGTCGTGGAGCTGCCGTTCGGCAAAGGTAAGCAGTTCCTGAACGGATCCAACAAGTTCGTCAATCAGGTGCTTGGCGGCTGGCAGACCACGATGTTGTGGCGCTACCGTTCGGGCCTGCCGGTGAACATCTCCTACGGCGGTTCATACCCGACCAACTACCTGACCAGCGCGCTGGCGATTCTGAAGCCGGGCGTTTCGATGCCGGCCAACAGCCCCGGCTACAACCAGAACGGCAACCCCAGCCTGTTCCGCACCACCATCGCCTCCGCTGATGCGTTTACGCAGCAGTACCCCGGCGGTACCGGCACGCGCGCCATCATGCGCGGCGCCGGCATGAGCAACTTCGATATCTCTTTGGGCAAGTTTTTCACTATGCCCTTTGAAGGTCATCGCATCCAGGTTCGCGCCGAGGCCTTCAACGCCTTCAACAACGTGAACTTCACAACCGCCAACCTCAGCGCCGCAAGCCCCTCCAGCTTCGGCCAGTTCACCGGCGTCATGGCTCCCCGCGTGATGCAGTTCGCTTTGCGTTATGAATTCTAAACAGTTCGCTTCCATCCTCCGGACCGCGACGGTGGCCAGCTTGCTGGCCGCCTCCGCGGCTCCTAAAGAGAACAAGAACGCGAAGAAACCGGCAGCTGGCGTGCAGACGCCCGGTATCCAGATCCCCTTCGCTTCCTTGAAGTCAGACGCCGAAATCAAACTGGAAGCGACGCCCTCGGGCGTCGCTTTCACTACGGAAGCATTGGTCGCGGCCGGGAACGCCGTGCAGCGGATCGACGCGAAGACCAATAAGCCCGGCGAAGCCATCGCCGGTTTGAACGACGCCTGTGGCGGGTTGCTGAATGCGCTGTCGAATCTTTGGGTCGTAAACTGCGGCTCCAAGACGCTCGCCAAAGTGGACCTGAAGCCGGCGAAAATTGCCAAGACGATTGAGTCCGGCGCCGGAACCGCCTCGCCGGCGGTAGCCGCCAGCACCGATAGCCTCTGGATCCTCTCCGACGATAAATCCACGCTGTCGCGGATTGATCCGAAGGAAGGCGCGGTGGTGGCGGAGGTTCGTCTGGCCACCGGTTGCAACTCGATTTTGTTCGCTGAAACATCGCTGTGGATTACCTGCCCCAGCGCGGACAAAGTGCTGCGTGTCGACCCGCGAACGAATCTGGTGGATAAGCGGATCGATGTTGCCGGGAAACCAAGCTCGGTGACGTTTGGCGAAGGCTCCATCTGGGTACTGACGCAGAAAGACGGCAAGGTAGCGCAGATCGATCCGAAGACGAACAAAGTCACCGCGACGATCGAATTGAACATTCCCGAGGCGATCGGCAACATCGCTTTCGGAGACGGCTCGGTATGGGTTTCGGCTCCCGGATTCCCCATCACCCGCATCAATCCGGCCACCGCCAAAGTTGTGCAGCAGTTTGCTGGTGAGGGTGCGGGGCGGGTGTATTCGGGGCTTGGCTCGGTATGGCTGGCCAACCTGAAGACGAATACTCTGACGCGTTTTGACCCCAAGCGGATCGCGGCGACGCTGGCTGACTAACAGCCGGTCAGCCTCCTCTATTTCGGCTCATACAAAAGGCAATCGGCGGCGGAGCATGGTGTGCTCCGCCGCCGACTGGTTCAAGCTTGCGGCAGGGTAGCCGCTTGCTGGGTTACAGGGTAAAGGTGATCGACCTTGCTCCGGTTGCGACCGCCGCGGCGCCGGCTGCTGTACCTGCATCGGTTGCGTTGACGATGACCGTATAGGTACCGGAAGCAACCGCGCTGCTGACACTGACGACGCCAGTCGAGGAATTGACGGTGACGCCAGCAGGAGGCGGAGTGGTGTTGTCGAGCGCGAAGGAGACCGCGCCGGTGTTACCCGTGGCGGAGACCGTCGTGAGCGCACCGCCGACACCCTGTGTGAGCGTCGCGAGTGTGGTGTTGGCCATATTCAGGCCGACCACAATCGAGATGTTCAGCGTACCGGTGAGCGGCGAAGTGGCCGAGTCGGTAGCGGTGATCTGCAGGTTGTAGGTACCAGCCGGGGTGAGGGCGCTGACGCCGATGACACCCGTATTGGTATTGATGGTCATGCCGAGCGGAGCCGAGGCGATCGTGAAGGTGTACGGATAGGCACCGCCGGAAGCGCTGATCGTGGTGGCCGACGGGGCGGCCGTACCATACGTTGCAGCGATAGGCGAGGCGGTGGAGGTACTAACCACCAGGCCGCCAGCCACGGTGACGGTGAAGGCAACCTTACCCGTCAGCGGGAAGTTGGCGGAGTCCGTGGCGGTCACGGTGACCGCGTAGGAGCCAGCCGTGCCAGCCAGAGGAGTGCCGCTGATGGCGCCCGTGGTGGCGTTTAGCGTCAAACCCGTCGGCAGGACGCCGGAGGTCAGCGCGTAGCTGTAAGGCGAAGTGCCCTGGGTGGCGAGGACCGAGTTGTTGGAACCGGCCCAGGCCACGTTCACCGTGCCGGTCAGACCGCCACCGCTCGGGCCGGCGACCTTCAAGCGACGGGCAACCCACATATTTACGCCCGCCTGGCTGGTGCTCGAGCCGACGGTCACAACCACCGGCAATTGCACCGGGGTGGTGATCGCCGCGACCGAGGCGCCGGCGGAGTTCGTGAAGGGGCCACCGCCGCTGCCGGGCAGCCGCACGTTGACCTGATACAAGCCGGCGACGCTGTCCGGAACCCAACCGGCATAGCTCACCACACCGGCCACGCCACCAACGGTAACCGTGGGCGGGGTGCCGCCCGTCAGGAAGCAAGGGGCGAGGCGGCTGGTGTTGAGAAGGAGAGAGTTGACGATCACGCCGTCCAGGCTGGTAAGCGAGCTGCTGGCGCTGTTGTTCACCGACGTCAGGAAGCTGGCCGGGCTGACGCAATCAGCGGAGTAGGCAAAGCTGGTACCCGCGCTGGCATTGCTGGCCGTGCTGTCGGGGACGCCCAAGCCGGTCATGTAGATCTGCACCGTGTCGGAGTCCGTTGCGGTGGACCGCATACCGGCCTCGCTACCAGCGCTGGAGATAGGAGCGTAGTTCGACGCCAGAATAGCGCCATCGCCCTGTCCGTTCGCCGCCACTGTGAAGATGCCGGGTTTGGCGGCCGCGACCGTCACGGGGAACACCGCACTGGTCCTCATCGTGGCGCCGGAGCCGTAGCCGAAGCTAACCACCATGTTGATTGTGTTGCCTGACTGGCCCGCCAAAGCGGCCGGTGCCATGATATTGATCTGCCCGTTGGTGGCGAACAGAATCGGCGCGGTGCCGAGGATGACAGGCGTGCTTGCCTGCGTCTGGAACGTCACGGTCAACTTGCGTTGCGTGGCGCTAACCGCTTCCGGGCTCACAAACATGGGATAAGCCAAGGTCGTGGGGTCGGGGATGCCGTAGAGGACATCGGTGCTGGCGCAACCGGTGCCGCCCGACGAGCAGAAGTTGGAGCCGAAGACGCTCAACATCTCGTAGGGTGCCACGGTCTGGATGGTGGGCGCCGTTACCTGCAGGAAGCTGGAGGCGCTGGTCACCGCGGAGACGATCGGGTTGGAGCCGATCGTAAACGTTGCCGTTCCGGTTGGCGTGGAGCAGGTCGTCCCGTTCGGGTTACACACACCGATGACAACCGTGCCGCCGGTGCCAACTGGCGAGAAAGGCAGGTTGACGGATGCCGTGGTGGGAACCGTAATCGTCAGGACGATACTGGAGACGTTCACGACGTTGACCGCGATGGACGGTTCCACCACGAAGCCACTGGAGGCTACGACGCCGACCTTCGTGCGTAACGTCGGATCGGTTCCGGCGACAAAGCCAGAGCCGGTGATCGCCATTGTGAATGCCTGGCCGGCAGCGGCCGTCGGCAGGCTGGCCGGAGTCAGCGATGTGATCGCCGCGCCGGGGGCTTGCACGCTTACGCTGAAGGTAACCGTAATCGTAGTGGCGGGTGTGCCCGATGTGATTGCCACGGTGCCGACCATTGTGGTGCCGGGCTGCGCGGAGGCAAACAGATTCGGATTGAAAGTCACGGGAATCGGCGTACCGAAACTGTAGGCGAGGCCTTTCAAGTTGGCTGCCGGAATGACCGGGGCTAACGTTCCGCCTGACTCAATTGTGTAGGGGATCGGAGAGTCGCTCGAGACGACTGTCACGAACAGGGAGGGAACCGCCGAACCGATGGTCCAACTGATGTTCCTCGACGTGCCTTCCGACACCGTCAACTTCGGCGCTGGATTATTCAGCTGTAACGTAATTGGCAGTGTCAGGTCCGCTTGGCCCGATACCTTCACTCGCAGGGTTGCGGAGTAGTTGCCGGGCGCCATAGTGTCGGCAACCACGGTGGAACTAAATCGCACACTCTTGGGAACCGTGCCCGAAAGCGAGTCCGCCGTCAGCCAAGGGGGCAGAGTAGAGGCATCCACGGTGAAGAACGGGGCCGGGTTGGAAGCAGAGGTGATGCTCACATCCACTTTGCCGGCCGTGCCGGAGCCCTTCACATAGGACAGGCTCGCCGGGTTCGGCGCGGCTGTCAGTGTCGTCGGAGGAACCACCTGCAATGTCACCATGACCAACTTGTCCGGTGCCGGAGCGTTGGCCAGGTGAACCGCGAAGGTGTTCGTCGTGCCGGCAGCGAACCCGCCGCAGCCCGATGCCGCGACAAACGATAAATTGACCGCCGTACTGGTGGCTGTTCCTCCCGATAATGGCGTCACCGTCAGCCAGCTTGGCAGCGCGTACGTGGAGTTTTCCACCGTGAACGGTGTGCCGCCCGTTGTCGCCGATTTTACGGCCAACGTTTGTGCCGGGCCGGGCGTGTAAGTGGGAGTCGGAGGGGTGCGAGTACACGTGAGTGTAATCGCACTGGGAACTGTGGTGAGCGGCGAACTCGAGCCCACCGTAACTGTGACGTTTGCCGTCACCGTTACGTCGACGCCGTTAACGGCGGTGCTGAATCGGAAAGTCGGCGCGTTCGCGCCGGATGCAAGGCCCGCGCATCCGTTGGTAGCGCGCACCGTGAAGATGATGCCCGCAGCCGAGTTCGCCGAACTGAGCGTCGTCACCGACGGTGCAGTCACTACCAGGCCGGCCCCGATTGAGCCCGCAGATACGATAAGCGTGTTGGAACCGGTCAAAGCAGTGATCGGTTTGACAATAACATTCACAGCTGTGCTCGGTCCGGTGGCCGTGCTGCAAGTAAGAGTGACGGAGCCAGGTGTCGCCGTCAAGAGATTTACAGCGTAGGCCGGGATGGTCGATCCGACCATCGCGATGATCAGCCCTAAGGCAGATCGGTTGGCCTGGAGTAATGACAGTTTCATATCCAAAATCCTGTTCGAGTGCGATCTATGGCGAATTTGTAATCGCCCATCTACCTCTTCGGACTGGATCTATGGATATTGAAGAAAGTTAGTGTTTCAAGCGATGTTCGCCAGGGGGATTCCGTTGTTTCACTGAGTCTGTCACAGCCACATGCGTAGGGAAAATCTGCTGACTTAGTGCCTTTCCGAAGGGGCGTAGGGCAAACGCTCCAGTTTCCTTACTCTGCCCGAACGTGCAAAATCGCATTGAACAGCATCGGAAACTCGCCATGATTTTGCCACCGGTAACAGGGATTTGTCCCAAACATCAGAACACGCCCCTTCCCCACAGGAACGTCCAGAATGGCCGCCTTGTCGCGAATTTCCCCAGCTCCCTTGAGCAACCCGCTCAACTCCGCGCCCGTGAATTTCATCAGCGTCCAATTGCTCTTCTGCTTGTCCGGTATCGAAAACACCGGACCCGCGGCATAACGCACTGGCAGCCGTTTCTTCTCGTATCCGTAGAAAACTGGGTGCCCCGGCTGCAGGACCTCCGCCTCCACGATCGGCCCGGGCGCATAGAACGCCGGTGACGTACGCCGCGCCTCCACCTCTCTCGTCAGTCCGAACTCCGCGGGGAAGAAGCTCGACGCTCCCATCGTGATGACCACGCCCCCCTCCCGCACAAACTTCTCAATCTCCATCGCACCAGCCAGCCCCATGCCCCCGGTAATATCTTCCGTCTGCCCGTACATGCCCTGATACGCCAAAGGAATCTTCGCCGGCTCGATGTCATAAACCAGCCCCTTCCCGCTGCCATACTGGCTGGGAATCAGCAGCACGTCATAATCCGCCCGCAGCCCACCCTTCTTTACCCGCTCCTTGTAGATCAGGTCGTAGCCCACCCCATACGTATCCAATGCATGCCGCACCCAGCCCACCGGCTGCGTGTTTCCCCACGTGCTGAACATCGCCATTCTCGGTACGTCCACAACATGCCGCTTCCCCTCCGGCATCGCCTCCAGCGCCACAGCTCGCAGCCCCAAAGCCTCCACCTCCCGCCGCAAGCGCGCCGAATCCGCCACCACAAACGAACCCGCCGTCACCGTCACCGCGCCCGCCGTAAACGCCTTCTCCACCGCCTCAAACTTCACGTCCTTCAACCGGTATCGCAGCGTAATCAATCCATGCTCGCCGTTGTGCAACACCGCCAACAGCGCCCCCGTCCCCTCCACGCGCCCCTTCACCTCGGCCCGGTCCACGGCGGTCACTGCCACATCCAACAACGCCTTATCCCCGACCTCCTTCACGTCAATCAGCGCCGTCAGCCCCATCGTCCAACCCGTGTCGTCGTATGTCCGCAAATTCGCATCCGGAAACACCTGCTTCTCCAACAGGCTCTTCGCCAACCGCCCATACGGCTGGTTCCGCTTCACCACAAACGAACCCGCCCCATACCCGTTCCAAGCCTCCCGCAGCGCCCCCACTTCAATCCCCTGCATCCGCAGCGTATTCACCACCCATGCCACGCGCGTCTGGTCCTTCTGCCCCGCCGGAATCACAAACCCATACGGCGCGCCCTTCGCCCCGTCCTCCACCGCATGCAACGACTTCTTATAAAAGTTCTCGAGAATCACCCGCGGATGCGCCGCCGCCAACTCCAATGCCGACAACACCCCGGTCTGCATGTAGTTCGTGTTGTTCCGCAGCGACCACTCCACCTCCTTGTACGCCGGCAACGGCCGGTACCACTGCCGCTCCGCCGCCGCAAACCGGTCCCCCTCCCCCTGCACCTTCCGCTTCATCGTGTTCGCGCCGCCGTTGCCGTACGTCTCATACATCCGCAGCATGCCGTTGTGGTTCGACGCCATGAACCCCAGATACCCCACCGACCACATGTCCACAAACGCGTGCGTCCACACCCCCGGCATTCCATAGCCAATCAGCTTCGTCATCTCGTAATTCGCAAACCACGGCAGCTCCGCGTACAGAATCGGATCCAAATTCGCGTTCTGCGGCGCCTGCCCGCTGAAGGTATACAGAAACGGCACGGATTCATGCAGGTCGTGCACGATCGGCGGGTGCCAATCCAGGTAGGCCCGCAGCCAGTTGCGCATCGTAATCTGCGAATAGTTCATGTCCCGGTTGTTGTCGTGATAAATGTATTTGCCCCAATACGGCGGCCCCGGCAATCGGTCTTCCTCGGTCTCCTCCTGCACCTTGTAGCGCCGGTACCACTCCACATACCGGTCCCGGCCGTCTGGTTCCAGCAGCGGAGAAATCATCACGATCAGGTTCTTGCGAACGCCGTTAAACAGCGCCCCGTCCTCGGCCACCAGCCGGTACGCCAGCTCCATCAGCATCTCCGGCGGACCCGTCTCGCTGGAGTGCAACCCCCCAGTAATGTGATACACCGGCTTGGCTTTGTCCAATACGGAACGCGCTTCCGCCTCACCCATCCCGCGCGGATCCGCCAGCCTGGCCAGATAGCCTTTGTACGTGTCCAACGACGCCATCGTCGCCTCGTCCGCAATCACCGCGCTCCAGCACGGCCGCCCCTCGTCGGTCTGACCCACCTCAATAATCCGCAACCGCTTCGATGCCTTCGCCAGCGCCTCAAAATACCGCCGCACCATCACCGTATCCGTCAGCTTTTTCGGCGTGCCGACGTGATAGCCTAACACGTCTTTCGGCGTCGGAATCCCCTTCACTAATGGCAGATGATCCACCAGCGGCGACGAGAACTCCGGCTTCGTCGTCCACTGCCCTACGGACTGCGCAAAGTCCGCATCCACACCCTGCCCAAAGGCCGCGCTAACCAGCGCCAGCACCAACGAAATGCGTCGCATGGTTCGTAGGGTAACAGCCCTAGCGCTCCACTGCCTCCAGATGCCGCCGCGTCTCCAATACCTCCGCATGCGCCGCACCCAATTGCCGCTGCCGGATCGCAAGCGACTCCCGGAACAACTCCTTCGCCCGCTCCCGCTCCCCGGCCAACGCGGAGGCATGGCCTCCGGCTTCCAGGATGTCCGCCCACACCAACGGCTGGCCCTCCCACTTCTTCCGCAGCACCGGCAGGTTCCGTTCCAATGCGTCCTTCACGCTTACTCCAGCAAACAGCTCCGGAACCACATGCGCCGCCAGTCGCGCCCGCGCGCCCTCCCTCTCCAGTCGCACCGTCTGCAGCCACAGGCCCAGCGAAGCAGCCAGCAACGCCACCACAAATCCCACGCCGATCCAATGCCTCTGCGCATACTTCGACGCGCGATACATCCACCCCACCCCATGCGCCTGCACCGGTCGCCCCATTTCATACGCCCGCAAATCATCCAACAACTCCGTCACCGATCGGTACCGGTCCTCCGGGCGCAGCTCCATCGCCTTCGAAACAATCTGCGCCAGATCCCGATCCACTCCCGCCTGCCCCTTCCCCGCCAGCAGTTCGTGCAGCAACTCCCCCAATCCATACACGTCCGTCAATGTCGTCACCGCCCCGCCGCTCCGCTGCTCCGGCGCCGCATACCGCGGTGTCAACGGCGCAGGCCCCGTCTCCGCCGTCTCGTCCAGCAGCCGCGCAATCCCAAAATCCAACAGCTTCGGCTGCCCATCGGCGGTGACCAGAATATTGCTCGGCTTCAGATCCCGATGCACCACCAGGTTCCGATGCGCATACTCCACCGCCTCTCCCACCAACCGGAACAACCGCAGCTTCTCCCGCAAAGCCGGCCCTTTTGCCACCCAATCCGCCAGCGGCTCCCCATCCACATACTCCATCACGAAATACGGCTCCCCAGCCTCCGTCCGTCCGCCATCCAACAGCCGCGCAATCCCCGGATGCTCCAACCGCGACAGAATCCGGCGTTCCACCAGAAAGCGCCGCAACACCTCCGCCCCCTCCCGCCGCATACACTTCACCGCCACCGTCTGCCGGAACTCCTCCCCCTCCCGTTCCGCCAGATACACCGTTCCCATGCCGCCCCGGCCCAACACCCGCAACACCCGATACTGCCCGATCTGCGCCGGCGCCACCTCCTCCCAGAACAGCCCCAACGAACTCTCCGCCGCCTCGAACCACGCAAACGCTTCCCCCTCATTGCGCAACATCGCCAACACCGTCCGCGCCAGTTCCCCCTCCCCGGCACACTCTACCGCCAGAAACTCCTCCCACCGTGCCGCCGGCATCTCCCGGGCCGTGTGGTACAGACTATCCAGCCGCTCCAGTTTCATTCCGCTTCCCTCCACGCAGGTGTTGAAAGAGCCACGCCCGGGCTGTGTCCCAACCGCGCTTCACCGTCACCGGCGCCACCCCCAGCGCCTCCGCCGTCTCCTCCACGGTCAGACCGCCGAAGAACCGGCACTCCACAATCTGCGCCAGCCGCTGTTCGCTGGCCGCCAGTCGCTCCAGCGCCTCGTCCAGCTCCAGCAGTTCCCCGCTCTTCTGCTCGCTGGCTATCGTCGTCTCCGTCAATTCCACCTGCCGCCACCCGCCCCCGCGTTTGCCCCGGTGCAGATGCCGCGCGTGGTCTACCAGGATGTTGCGGATCGCCACCGACGCAAAGTAAAAGAAGTGGCCCCGGTTGTCCCATGCCTCTCCCTCCCGGCTTGCCAGCCGCAGGTACGCCTCGTGCACCAAGCTCGTTGTGTCCGGTGACTCTTGTTCATGCCACTGCCAGCGCCGCCGGTGCGCAATCCGCCGCAGTTCGTCGTAAACCAGCGGAATCAGTTCGTCGGCCGCGCCCTGCTCTCCATGCGCGAACGCGCTCAGTAGCGTGGTCAAATTGTCGGGCGCGGGCATCACAGTGGCTCCTACGGAGAGCTTCCTCCTTGAGTATAGGAGGAAGCTCTCTCCATAGGAACCACCCGTCTACTTGATTTCGATCGTGCGTGCTTCCAGCTGCGCACCCATCAGCAGGCCGATGTCTAAGCCCGGCGCCTGAAACGGAGCGGCGATCCCATTCGCCCGGAAGCTGAATATTCCCAGCAGTCCGAACTTATCGCTCAAGTCTCCGGATGCACTTACCGCGGGCAGGTTCGCCATCGCCGACGCCGGGACCGTGAACCGCCCCGCGCCCGCCTCCACCTCGCACAGGAAGCCGCTGCTGGCCTTGGTCTTCTGGTCGGTGCCGTAACCCAGCACCAGCAGCGACTCTCCCGCCGTTCCGCCCGTCCAAGTTAGGGAGAACGGTGTCTTGCGATCAATCGAAGCCATCTGCGTGCGGTTCGTCCAGCTCACGCCTTGCCGCAGCGTGATGCTGCCGCTGAACGCGCCCACATCCTTACCGCCACTGCCGGTCACCGTATAGGCACCCGCGTCCAACGGCATGTTCGCCGCGTTCCCGGGCAACGGCAGCGAGCCTCCCAGCAGGCCCATATAGGTGCCGTTGTCGGAGCGATCCATCGTGGCCGATTTGCCGCCCGGCCCGCTTACCTTTAACGACACGCCCGCGTCCAGCATCGTCGCCCCGCCCGTCTCCTGCAGCGGTCCACCGAACGCGCCCCCCAACAGGTCGGAGATGTCCCGCACGCCCGCGTAGGCCTGGCAGGTCCCCTGCGGCGGCAGAGAGGTCATCATGTTGAAGCCCAGATCGCCGCCCGCCTGCATCTTCGGGAAGGTGGCAATACCCAGGTCGGCGTCCAGCTTTTGCTCGCCCTGCGTCGCCGTGTTGAGCGTGGCCGATAGCCGCGTCAACATCACCACGCCAATCTTACCGCCCGTCGATGTCAGCGTCGATGTCGGGTTCGCGGCGTCCGTGCAAGTCTGCCCGTTGGCGTCGATGGCCATCGTCACAACGTTGCTCCACACGTCGCCCGCCTTCACCTGCACCGGGACGAAGCAGCCCGCCGGTGCATCAGGGGGCACCTCGGCCACAATCTGATCCACGCCGGAACAGCAAGGCGCGCGGCCGTTGTACAACAGGTTCGCCGGCTTGCCGCCGATCGTCATCTCAAAAGTGAACGGCAGATTCCCGGCCGGCGGAGCCACGTTGTCCGGCGCCGTGATCGGCCCCGCTCCCGTGCCCCACAGAATCACCACCTGCCGCGGTTTCGCCGTGGCCGACCGCGTATTCAACGGCTGCTCCAGCTGCGTCATGAAGTTCTGGATAATGCCCGGCCCCCGGCCCTGGCTGGTGGCGAAAATGCCGAAGTTGTTCTTCGCAATTCGCACCGCCACAGCCCGGCTGGCGTTGCCGTTGTAGGTTACGATCATCTCCGCATCGCCCAATGGCGCGTTCGACGGAATGATCCCGTTGATCTGCGTGCTCGATGTATACACCAGATAGCACTCCACCGTGCGCGATCCCTGCCGGATCTGCACCAACGTCCCGCCCAGGTTCGTCGGCAGCGGGAACTGCTCCACCTGCCGCGCTGGCGTCGGGCCCACGCCGGAGGCAAAAATCGTGAAGAACGATCCCTGCGCCAGCGCGCCGCCCGGCAGCGATGGCGGCACGCCGCTGGCCGAATTCACAATGCCGTTCTCCGTCACCGTCGGCGTACCGGGAATGCTCCCGGCGTCCTGCGTCAATGTGAACGTCAGCCCGTTCACCGTCATCGTCGCGTTTCGCGCGTTGGTCGTGGCGTTGGTGTCATAGGTGTAGGCCACTCGCCCCGGTCCCGCGCCGCTCGCCGCGCCGCTGATCTTCAGCCAGCTGTCGTTGCTCTTGGCTGTCCAGGCGCAGGTGGGTGTCGCGGAGTTGATCAGCACCGTGCTGCCCCCAGCTCCGGGTCCCACCCGCGCCGATGTCGGCGATAGTGTCACTGCGCACGACACGCCCGCCGCTTGCGTGACGTTGGTGGCCTGCGCCGCCGTAATCACGCGCCCGCTCCGTACGGCCGGATCGGGATTCGCCAGAACCAGATAGTCCACCGCACCGGACCCCTTGCCGTTCGCGTTCCGAACGGCCGTGATCCGAATCCAGCTCACCTCGCTGTGCGCGTTCCACTCGCAGTTGTCCGCGGTGGTCACACGGATGATGCCGGTCGTCTGCGCCGCTACCGAAGAAGCCGTCAGCGGCGTCACAAAGTAGTTGCAGCCCGGCGTCACGGTCCAGCCAACGCCGGTCCCCGTGCCGCCCCCGCCTCCGCCACCCGTTCCCTGGCAAGCCGTCACGCGCCGCGTGCCGCTGCCCGTCCGCCCGTTCGAGTTCACGTTCACAACGACGTCGGCTTCCTTCGTCGCGTCCGCCGGCGTGTAGGAAACCTCGCACTGGCTCGTAATGTTGGTCGCCACTGTCTGCAGCAGAGCCTGCAATTCAGCCGACGTCGCACCCTTCGTAAACGTGCCGCCCGTCTCCGTGCCCATGCGCCGCATCACGGTCTCGTTGATGCCCGTGCCGAAGCCCACCGCGTAGATCGGAGCCTTCGCGTTCTTGGCCGCCGCAATGGCTTCGTCAATCGTCTTCCCGCCCTGGTTGTCGCCGCCGTCGGTCATCATCACAATGGCGCGCCGGCCCGTTACCGCGGCGATGTCCGTCGCGGCCATGAACACCGCCTGATACAACGCCGTGCTCCCGCCAATCGCCAGCGAATTGATCGCCGTAATCGCCAACTGCTTATTCGTCGTGAACGCCTGCTTCTTCGTCACACCCGAATCAAAGTTGTACACAGCCACCTGATCGCTCGCCCCCAGCGAGTTCACCAGGTTCACCGCCGCCGTCTTCTCATTCGCCAAATCGGTCGCGCTCAAAGAGCCGCTGGTGTCGATCACAATCGCCACCACCGCGCCGCTTCCGGCCGACGTGCCGCCGCCGGAACTGCTGCAGTTCACCAGCGTCACCGGCCGCGTCACGCCGTTCTCGGTCACCGTGAAGTTCGAAGAGTTCAACCCCGTCACCGCCTGGCCCGAGCCGTCGATCACGGAAACGGTCACCTTCTTCGTCACCGGGCAAGCCGAGTTGTCCTCGGCACTCACCGTTACCGTCAGCGCGCCGCCCGCGCCACCGCCGCCCGTCCCGCTCAGGTCCAGCCGCCAGACAAAGTCCGCTCCCCCGCCCGCCGCCACGCCGCTGTTCCCGGCCACTTTGTTCAAATTCGTCAGTCCTGTGGAGCCCATGCTCAACCCCGAAGAGCCCGTCACCCGTGTCCACGTCGCAGCCGCCGTCAACGGTGTCGTCGCAAACACCCCCTCCTCCGTCGTCCCATCGCTCCACGTCACTGTCATCCGCGCGTGGCTGCCCATCCCCCCCGGTTCCCCGTACAGGAAGTAGGTGCCCGGCTGCAGATTAACGCTCCGGTTCGTCGCGCTGTTCAACAGTCCCGCCGCCGCATCCGGCATCGAAACCCCCAGCGTGAACCAGTTGTCTGAACTCAGCGTCGTCCATCCGTTCCCGTTCCAGCCGAATGCATTCGCGCTGTTCACCGATCCCATCTCAAGCTTCAGTCCCGTCGCCGTCTTCCCGCCCGTCGATGGCGCGGTACAGGCGCCCACCGTCTTCCGCGCGCTCCCGGTACGGTTGTTGATCGACACCGTCACCGTAACGTCCGCCGTCCTCGTCGGGTCCGCCGGCGCATACGCCATCGTGCAGGTTCCCGCGCCCGTGCAAGTCACCGTCCCGGACTTCGCCGCGGTACCCTCCATGAGCGCAAAATTCGCCCCGGTTAAACCGGAAACCAGCGCGCCCGCCGAATCCCTCACCGTCACCGGAATCTTCTTCGTCGCCGGACAGCTGCTGTTGTCATCCGCCCCCAGCGTCACCGCCAAATCATTCACCGGCTGTGGGTTCGGATTGCTGATTGTCACCTTAATCGTGCCCGTATTCGGGTCCTGCGGGTTAAACGCCGCCACCGCAATGTAATAGGTGCCGGCCCGCAACCCGGGCGATCCCGACAGCCCGATACGCAAATCCTTGCTCGGGATCAACTCCGTCGAATGGTCGGCAATAATCACGCCACCCGCACCAAGCGCCACGTCCACGCCGAACCGCGCATACAGATCAATATCCGACGTCGTCACCAACTGCAGCCGTAACTCCGTCGCCCCATTCGGGACCCGGACAAAGAACCCAAATTCGCCATTGAAGAGGGTCGCCCGCGTGATCAA
>CAMATG010000002.1 GCA_945860645.1 Candidatus Sulfopaludibacter sp. SbA3
TTTTGTGTGGAGCATGCATGGGAGCGGGGCGACGATTTTCGTGCCGAACCTGCATCCGTTCAGCTACTACAACACGCGGTACGGGATGATTGTGCTGCCGCTGTTGGCGCTGGCGGTGGCGTCGTTACCGGCGGTGTTGCCGCACGGAAGCCGGCGGATTGTGACGGGGTTGCTGGTGCTGAATGCGGTGAGCCCGTGGCTGGCGTATCCGAAGCAGGAGAACTGGGTGACGTGGAAAGAGAGCCAGGTGAACAGCAACGGGCGGCGGGCGTGGACGGCGGAGGCGGCGGATTATCTACGCGATAAATATGTCCCGGGGCGGGGAATTGTGGCGCATTTTGGCGACCAGACGGCGATTTTCCGGGATGCGGGGATTCCGCTGGCGCAGACGGTGCACGACGGGGACGGGTTGTATTTTCAGGGTATTCTGCAGCGGCCGGACCTGTTCCTGTGGCAGGAGTGGGTGGTGGCGATCGCGGGGGATCCGCTGTCGAAAAGCATGGCGGAAAATGCTTCGAAGCTGCGGAGGTACTCCCGTGTGAAAATGGTAGAGACGAAAGGTGAGCCGGCGATAGAAATCTGGCGGCGGTCGACTCCTTAAACCTGTATGGAAATTCCATTTACGAAAGCCCACGGGGCTCGCAACGACTTTTTGCTGACGTGGGCGGACGAGGCCCCAGGCGAGGGGTTGGCGGAAGCGGCGATTGCGATTTGTGACCGGCATACGGGCGCGGGCGCGGATGGATGGTTGCTGGTTTCGCGGCTGGACAATCCGCCGGAGGGCGGGGACCTGCGCATCCGGCTGTTTAACCCCGATGGCGGGGAAGTGGAGATGTCGGGCAACGGAACGCGTTGCGCGGCGGCGTTCGCGCTGGCCAACGGCTATACGGGCACGGAGATGCGGATTGTGACGGGCGGGGGCACGAAGCATCTGCGGCTTTTGGAGCATAGCGGGCAGAAGTACCTGTTCGAGATGAACATGGGTTGTCCGCGGGTGGAACCGGACGAGGTTCGCTGCGCGCTGAGCGTGGGTGACGAGATTTACGACTGCACGATTCTGTGGGTGGGCAACCCGCAGTGCGCGGTGTTTGTGGAGAATTTTGATTTCGACTGGCGATCGCTGGGCGCGGCGATCGAACGGCATCCGCGGTTTCCGAACCGGACGAATGTTTCGTTCGTGCGCCATATGGATGGGCTGAACATCGATGTCCGGTTTTTTGAGCGTGGCGCTGGGGAGACGATGAGCTCCGGCACGGGTTCGACCGGGGCGGCGGTGGCGTCTATTCTGCGCGGATTTACGGGGCGCGCGATGACCGTGAACACGCCTGCCGGACCGTTAGAGTTCCGGTGGCCGACCAATGACGGCGATGTAAAGATGGTTGGCCCAGCAGAAATTGTCGCGACCGGCCGATATTACCTTTAGGAGTGTTTGGATCCGATGAGCCATTTTGAGTTTCTAGCGAACAAGATTCAGAACCGTACCGCGGTGTCGGGAATTGTGGGGCTGGGCTATGTGGGCCTGCCGCTGGCGGTTGAGTTCGCGCGTGCCGGTTTGCCGGTTTTGGGTTTTGACATTACCCAGTCCAAGGTGGACACGCTGAACCGCGGGGAGTCCTATATTCAGGACGTTCCGACGTCGGTGCTGGGGCCGCATGTGGCTTCGGGGAAGTTGTCGGCGACGAGCGATTTCGCGCGGATGGCGGAGGTGGACACAATCAACATCTGCGTGCCGACGCCATTGCGGAAGACGAAAGATCCGGACATGTCCTATATCGTCGCGGCGACGGAGAAGATCGCGCAGTATCTGCATCCGGGGATGTTGATTATCCTGGAATCGACGACCTATCCGGGGACGACGGACGAGCTGCTGCTGCCGATGCTGGAGAAGAGTGGCCTGAAGTGCGGCGTGGACTTCTTCCTGTGCTTTTCGCCGGAGCGGGTGGACCCGGGCAATCCGAACTTCCAGACCTACAACATTCCGAAAGTGGTGGGCGGGATTACGCCGGCCTGTACGGAGCTGGGGCGGATGTTCTATGCCCAGTCGTTGCAGACGGTGGTGCCGGTGAGTTCGACGAGCGTGGCGGAGATGGTGAAGCTGTTGGAAAACACCTTCCGCATGATCAATATCGGCATGGTGAACGAGCTGGCGCTGATGTGCGACCGGATGAAGATCAACGTGTGGGAAGTGATCGACGCGGCGGCGACCAAGCCGTTCGGCTTCATGCCCTTTTATCCGGGGCCGGGGCTGGGCGGGCACTGCATTCCGATCGACCCGTTCTACCTGAGCTGGAAGACGCGGCAGGCGGGCATTGAGGCGCGATTTATCGAGCTGGCCGGCTACATTAACGGCCAGATGCCGCATTTTGTGGTGGACAAGATTCAGTCCGCGTTGAACGACCATTCGAAGGCTGTGAAGGGTTCGCACATCCACATTTTGGGCGTGGCGTACAAGAAGAATATCGACGACGTGCGCGAGTCGCCGGCGCTGGACATTATTCACTTGTTGCAGGAACGCGGGGCCCGGATTACCTACAGCGATCCGTATGTGGAAGACCTGCATCACGAGGGGCAGGAGCTGGAAGCCAGCGACGTGGCCGAAGGGTGCACCGCGGCTGATTGCGTGGTGATTGTCACCGATCACAAGGACTTCGTTTACACGGATGTTCTGGCGGCGTCCAAGCTGATTGTGGACACGCGGAATGCGATGAAGGGTCTGGTTTCGGAGAAGATTGTCCGGCTTTAGCGGAACGAGACGCCGAAGCGGATGGATGTGAGTTCGCGGTAGTTGCGCGTCTGGAAGTTGAGCACTTCGGCGCGGAAGCCGATCCGTTTTTTGAACCAGTAGTTCACGCCGCCACCGTAGTTGAACATGGCTTGGCCATCGCCAAGAACGGCAAAGGCGCCGTAACCGGCGGTGACGAAGGGCTCTAACGGGCCCTTCCCGCGCAGGAAGTGGTAACTGCCGTTGACGGTGACGACGCCGAGATGTCCGCCATCATTGCCGTTTGCGAACAGGTAGCCGGCGGAGGGAGAGACGGCGGCGCCTTTGTATACAAAGACATCGGCTCCGGCGCCGACGCTGCTGTATCCGAACGTGTGACCGGCGGGACTTTCGAGGCCGAAGAAGCCGTAGCCCTGGGCGGCGGGGGCTTGGGCGGAGAGTGCAAACGCGGTTGCGGCAAGTAAGAATAGAAGTCTCATATGAATGTAGACGCGCGAGATTGGGAGTTAAAAGCTCTTTCTGCTTTCGAGGCGGAGGGGTTGCTGGCCGGGTTGGCGGAGCTGTTGGTGGATGCGGTGGAGAGCGGGGCGTCGATTGGGTTTCTGCCGCCGTTGGCGTTGGCGGAGGCGGAGGAGTATTGGCGGGGGGTGTTGGCGGCGATGCGGGCGGGGGAGCGGGAGCTGATTGTGGTGTTGGAGCAGGGGGCGGTGTTGGGGGCGGTGCAACTGATGTGTGAAATGCGGGCGAATGGGCGGCACAGGGCGGAGGCGGGGAAGTTGTTCGTGCACCGGCGGGCGCGGCGGCGGGGGCTGGCGCGGGCGTTGCTGGGGGAGTTGGAACGGGTGGCGGCGGGGCGGGGGATTACGTTGATCCTGATGGACACGAGGCAGGGCGGGGAGGCGGAACGGCTGTGTGAGGTGTTGGGGTATACGCGGTGGGGCGAGGTGCCGGAGTATGCACGGAGCGGGGATGGGACGCTGCATACGACGGTGTTTTTTTATCGGCGTTTGGTGGAGCGCGGCTAAGAAATACGCGCGCTGCCGGCATAGGGGACCCGGGCTGCCATACAATCGTCCGTATGCGATTTTTTGCGTTGCTGTTGGTTGTGGGTTTGCCGGTGTTGCCGCAGGCTTTGGATAAAGCCAAGTTGGCCGGGATTGCGCCGCGGATGAAAGAGTTCGTGGACGCCGGGAAGGCGGCGGGCGTGGTGACGCTGGTGGCGCATAAGGGCGAGGTGGCGCAGTTTGAGGCTGTCGGGTATACCGATATGGAAACGCGGCAGCCGATGACGAAGGAGAACATCTTTCAGCTGCATTCGATGACAAAGCCGATTGTGGCGCTGGCGGCGATGCAGCTGGCCGAAGAGGGGCGGTTGTCCCTGGCGGACGCGGTGGAGAAGCATCTGCCGGAGTTTCGCGGGCAGATGGTGATCGCGGCGACACATGCCGATGGGAGCCGGTTGGTGCGGAAGCCGTCGCGGTTGATTACGGTGCGCGACCTGATGACGCATACGTCGGGGATGATGCTGAATCCGCCGCCGGGGATTGGGGAGCTGCATGGGGCGCTGCATAAATCGCTGGCGGATGTGACGCTGATTCTGTCGCAGCAGGCGCTGGAGTTTGAGCCGGGGACGAAGTGGCAGTATTCGAACGAGGGCATTGCGACGCTGGCGCGGATTGTGGAAGTGATCAGCGGGCAGCCGCTCGAAGTGTACATGGCCAAGCGGATTTTTGAGCCGTTGGGGATGAAGGACACCTACTTCTTCCCGCCCAAGGACAAGTGGCACCGGATGCCCACCGCCTACATTTTGCGCGATGGGAAGCCGGTGAAATACACGTCCGATCCGCTGGGTGAGGGGAAGATGAAGTTCCGGGATGGGGCGAAGTATTCGCTGCCTGAGGGTGGGTTGTATTCGACGGCGGCCGACCTATTGGTGCTGTATAAGACGATCCTGAACCAGGGCAAGCACGGGAACTTCCGGTTGCTGAGCCCAGCGGGATTGAAGGTAATGCGGACTTCGCAGACGGGTGATTTGAAGACGGGCACGCCGGGCGCGGGTTGGGGGTTGGGGTGGTTCGTGATGAAGGAAGACGCGGGCGGGCAGCCGATGGCGGCCGGGACGTTTTGCCATGGCGGGCGGTACGGGACGTTCTGTTTTCTGGACCCGAAGAACGACCTGATTGGGATCTTTATGATCCACCGGGAAGGCGGCAGCGACGAGCGGCAGGCGTTCGTGCAGATGACGTATTCGGCGCTACAGCCCTAGATCTTCTTTTTGCGGGTCTTTGGGGCCGGGGCGGCGACGGGCACGATGCCGAAGCTGCGGTTGACCGGGACGAGCGAGTTGCTGGTGGCGGGTTGGGGCCGGGCCTGATGGACCAGTTCCTCGTTCAGAGAGGCGACGAATTGTTCGATTTGCCGCTGCATCTCCTCCATCTTTTCGCGCATGTTGAGGATGATCTCGACGCCGGCCAGATTGACGCCGAGTTCACGGGTGAGCTTGAGGATGACCTCCAGCCGTTCCAGGTCCTCTTCGGTGTAGAGGCGGGTGTTGCCGTCGCTGCGGCTGGGCTTTAAGAGGCCTTCGCGCTCGTAGAGTCGCAGCGTCTGGGGATGCAGATCATACTGCAACGCGACGGCGGAGATCATGTATGCGGCCTTGGATCGCTTCGCCATGGGATCTACCTGTTATACCTTGGTCCACATCTCTTCGCGCGGGTCCTCGGGATGCAGTTCCGCGAGTTCACGAAGCAGTTCGCGGGTGCGTTCGTCGTTGGCCTTGGGTGGATGGACGGCGATCTGGACGATTTGATCGCCGCGGGTCTCCTTCCGGGCATTGTAGACGCCCTTTTCGCGGAGCCGGAATTTTTGGCCGTTTTGGGTGCCCATGGGGATTTTGAGCAGCGCACGGCCGTCGATGGTGGGCACTTCGATCTTGGCGCCGAGAGCGGCCTCCGGAACGGAGACGGGTACGGTGATTTCGATGTTGTCGCCTTCGCGTTCGAAGAACGGGTGATCCTCGACGCGGATGTTGATGTAGAGATCGCCGGACGGGCCGCCGCCGGTGCCGGCGTTGCCTTTGCCGGCGACTCGCATGCGCGTGCCGGTGGCGACACCGGGCGGGATGCGTGTTTCGACGAAATCCATGCGGGCCAGACGCCCCTCCCCTTTGCAGGTGTGGCAGGAGCCCTGCAGCTTGCCGGTGCCGTTGCAGCGGGGGCAGTTCAGGGTGAAGCGCATGGCGCCGGCCATCTGGGTGACGTTGCCGCTGCCGGCACATTCCGGGCAGGTGACGGGGCCCCCGGAGCCCGCGCCGGAGCCGTGGCAGGTTGCACAGGCGTCCTGGCGGGAGATGTTGATGCGGGCTTGGGTGCCTTTAATGGACTGCCAGAAATCGATACTGAGGGTATATTCCAGGTCCGAGCCCTTTTCGGGGCCGGCCTGCTGAGGGCCGCCCTGGCCGCGCTGGCCGAAGAACTGGCTGAAGATGTCGCGGAAGCCGCCGCCTTCGGCGCCGGGCGCGCCTTCCTGGGGGTGGGGGCGTTTTCGTCCACCACCGCCGGCATTCTGCTGGTTCAGGAAATCGGAAAAATCGAAACCGCCGAAGCCCATGCCGGGGCCGCCCTGGCCGTGCGTTCCACCGCCGGGGACGCCGGATTCCGAGTAGAAGCCGACCTGGTCGAACATCTTCCGCTTCTTTTCGTCGCCGAGAATTTCATTGGCTTCGGAGACGGATTTGAACTTCTCTTCGGCGGCTTTGTCGCCAGGGTTCAGGTCGGGGTGGTACTTGCGGGCGAGGCGCCGGTACGCCTTGCGAATGTCGTCCTGCGACGCATCGCGGCTTACGCCGAGGGTTTCGTAATAGTCCTTCCGCTGGGCCATTGGAGGTTCCTAACGAGGCGAGGGCCGTGCGGCCCCCGCCCAATTTGAGTGGTTGTTACTTCTTGCCTTTGTCGTCGACGTCGACGAACTCAGCATCCACGACTTCGTCCTTCTTGGCGTCGTTGGGCGGCGGTGGAGCGCCGGCGCCCGCGCCGTCCGGACCGGGTCCAGCCGCGCCACCCTGCGACGCCTTGTACATGACTTCGGCGAGCTTGTGGCTGGCGGTGGTGAGCTTGTCGCTGGCGGCGTTGATGCCTTCGGGCGAGCCTTCGTCGCGGGCCTTCTTGGCGTTCTCGAGGGCTTCCTCGACGGCGGTCGCCTCTTCCGGGCTGACCTTGTCGCGGTGATCCTTGAGCGTCTTTTCGACGCTGTAGATCAAGCCGTCGATGCGGTTGCGGGCTTCCACGCCGTCCTTGCGCTTCTGGTCACCGGAGGCGTTTTCCTTGGCTTCGCGGGCCATCTTGTCCACTTCTTCCTTGCTGAGGCCGGAAGAGGAGGTGATGGTGATCTTCTGCTCGTTATTGGTGGCCTTATCCTTGGCCGTGACGTTCAGAATGCCGTTGGCGTCGATGTCGAAGGTGACTTCGATCTGCGGCACGCCGCGCGGGGCGGGCGGGATGTTGGCCAACTGGAAGACACCGAGCGAGCGGTTGTCGGCGGCCATGGCGCGTTCGCCCTGGAACACCTTGATTTCGACCGACGGCTGGCTGTCGCTGGCGGTGGAGAAGGTTTCGCTGCGGCGGGTCGGGATGGTGGTGTTGGCTTCGATCATCTTGGTGAAGACGCCGCCCAACGTTTCAATACCGAGCGAGAGCGGAGTGACGTCGAGAAGGAGCACGTCCTTCACTTCGCCGCCCAGAACGCCGCCCTGGACCGCGGCGCCCACGGCGACCACTTCGTCCGGGTTCACGGTGCGATTCGGTTCTTTGCCGAACAGATCGCGCACCATCTGCTGGACCTTCGGGATACGCGTGGAGCCGCCGACGAGGACCACTTCGTCGATCTGCGACGGGGTGACCTTGGCGTTGGACATGGCGCGTTTGCAGGGTTCGAGCGCGCGGGCGAAGATGTCTTCGCACATCTGTTCGAAGCGCATGCGGGTGAGCTTGAGCACCAGGTGCTTCGGCCCGGTGGCATCGGCCGTGATGAACGGCAGATTGATTTCGGTTTCGAGCAGCGTGGACAACTCGATCTTGGCCTTTTCGGCGGCTTCCTTGAGCCGCTGCTTGGCCATGTTGTCGTTGGAGAGATCGATGCCGCTCTCCTTCTTGAAGTCGCCGATGATCCATTCCATCAACCGGTCGTCGACGTTGTCGCCGCCGAGATGGGTG
This sequence comes from Candidatus Sulfopaludibacter sp. SbA3, assembly GCA_945860645.1. Taxonomy (GTDB): domain Bacteria; phylum Acidobacteriota; class Terriglobia; order Bryobacterales; family Bryobacteraceae. Next base: position 7,936 of record CAMATG010000002.1, read on the forward strand.
TCGCCGTCGGTGGCCTTCACTTCGACCACGCCATCGCCGACTTCGAGGATGGAGATGTCGAAGGTGCCGCCGCCGAAGTCGAACACGGCGATGGTTTCGTCCTTCTTCTTATCGAGGCCGTAGGCGAGCGCGGCGGCCGTCGGCTCGTTGATGATACGCATCACTTCGAGACCGGCGATCTGACCGGCGTCCTTGGTGGCCTGGCGCTGGGCGTCGTTGAAGTAGGCCGGGACGGTGATGACCGCCTTGCTGACCTTTTCTCCGAGGTAGGCTTCGGCGGCTTCCTTGAGCTTGCCGAGGACCATGGAGGAGATTTCGGGCGGAGCATAGCGCTTACCCTGGATTTCGACGCGAGCGTCGCCGTTCTCCCCCGGGAGAACCTTATAGGGAACGAGCTTCATTTCCTGGCCGATTTCGTTGAACCGGCGGCCCATGAAGCGCTTGATGGAGTAGATGGTATTCTCTGGGTTGGTGACGGACTGGCGCTTGGCGACCTGTCCAACCAGCCGATCCCCGTTTTTGGCGAACGCGGCAACCGAAGGGGTCGTACGACCGCCTTCCTGGTTGGCGATGACGACGGGGTTGCCACTTTCCATAACGGCGACCACGGAATTGGTGGTGCCGAGGTCGATACCGATGATTTTACTCATAACAGTTACTAATGCCTCCCTGAAACTCTTGTGGAGCGGGCGGGGGCTACCGTGAGCCGCATCCGCGCCGGACTGCGCACAATCACATTATGGAACTTGAGTCTCTGTTTGTCAACCATGGGTTTAGTGAATGGGACTCAACTATTGGGCCAGGATCTACTGGTGGCCGCCGCTAGCGACCTGGCACCGGCGGTCCCGGAATTGACCAGTCAAGTTATGCAGAATCAATCGCTTACGCTTCGTGTTTCGGTGGGTTCTTCGGGCCAATTGGCGCGCCAGATTGAGCAGGGAGCGCCGTTCGATCTTTTTTTATCGGCGGACGAAAATTTCGTGCAGCAGGTGGTTCGTGCGGGGCGCGGTGATGGCGCGACTGTCCGGGTTTACGCCGTCGGCCGGCTGGCGTTGTGGTCGAAATCGGGGAAGGTACGGAGACTGGAGGACCTGGCGCGGCCGGAGGTGACGCGGGTGGCGATGGCGAATCCGGTGCATGCGCCTTATGGGAGATTGGCGAAGGAGGCGCTGGTTCGGGCGGGGTTGTGGGGGGCGGTGGAGCCGAAGCTGGTGTTGGCGGAGACGGTGCGGCAGACGATGCAGTTTGCCGGGACGGGGAACGTGGATGCGGCGCTGACGTCATGGACGATGGCGCATGATAAGGGCGGGGTGTTGCTGCCGGACGAAATGCGGCAGGCGGGAGTGGTCTTGAAGGGTGCCGCGCGGGGAAAAGAGGCGGCGGCGTTTCTGGCGTTCTTGCAGTCGTCAGGGGGTGAGGAGATCCTCGGGCGGCATGGGCTCTTGGCTGGCCGGCCGGCTGGCGGGCAGGCCGTGGCGAATGACCTCAAGCAGAACGACGGTGACCGACAGAACGGCGGGGCCGATAAACAGGCCAAGAAACCCGAACGCCTGCGCCCCGCCAAGAAGCGAAATAAAAACAAGTAGCGGGTGGAGTTCGACGCGGCCGCTGACGATGTAGGGGCGTAGAACGTTATCGACGGTGCCGATGACGGCGACGCCGAACCCGGCGATGATGCCGGCTTTGCCGTAGCTGCCGCTGGCGGCGAAGGAGAGGGCGACGGGGACCCAGACGGCCGGGGGGCCGACGATGGGAATCATGGAGCAGAAGCCGGCGACGACGCCCCAGAGGACAGGTGCGTGGACGCCGGTGAAATAGAAGAGCAGGCCGGTGAGGGTACCCTGGACGAGCGCGACGGCGGCGACGCCGTAGACGTTGGCGAGGACGCTTTGCCCGACTTCGGCGATTAACCGGTCGAAGACGGTGTGTTGGAGCGGGAGGAATTGGCGCGATTTGGCCAGGATGTGGTCGCCATCGCGAAGGAGGAAGAAGAGCACGAAGAGGGCGATGATGGCATTGAAAAGAAAGAGCGCGATGTTGCTGACGACGCCTTGGACCAGTTTGAGTACGGTGCCGCTGATGACTTCGACGCGTTCGGAAAGAAAAGAGCGGACCTGATCGTCGGCGGCGGTGGGGTCGACGCCGAAGTAGATGAGCGGGCGGGTGCCGGTGTGGACTGCCCATTCGATCCAGCCGCCATCGGCGGCGCTGCGGGATTTGAGGGAGGAATAGGCGGCGGAGAGTTCGTTGGACATGGTCCAGGTGATCCAGATGGACGGTGCGACGATGAGGGCGATGACGAGCAGGAGGGAGATGCCGGCGGCGGTGGATTCGCGACCCGGGATGCGCCGGAGCAGGGCGGCGTGGAGGGGATAGAAGAGAACCGCCATGGCGGTGGCCGAGACGATGGGGCCGATGTAGGGTTCGACGATGACGTAACAGAGCGCGAGGCAGATGCCGGCCAGCACGAGGAGGAAGAGTTGCTGGAGGTTGGTTCGATTGAGCATGCGGCACCACTTCTACGGAACGAAACGGGAAAAGCTCCGTCTCTACTTAGAGTATGCACATCGGGCTCACCGTTACGATGCCGCGCCGGGGCGGCAAAACGTTATACTGCCTAACGGGTAAAGCATGACGACACCGGAAGTAACCCAACTTTTGCAAAAGTGGTCGGACGGCAATAACGCGGCGTTCGACTCCCTGACGCCCGTCGTGTACGACGAACTTCGGCGATTGGCGGCGATTTATCTGCATCGGGAGCGGTCCGATCATACGTTGCAGGCGACGGCGGTGGTGCATGAGGCCTACATGCGGCTTGTCGATCAGCGTTCGGTGCGCTGGCAGAACCGGGCGCATTTTTTCGGCATCGCGGCGCAGATGATTCGCCGGATTCTGGTGGACCATGCGCGGGGTGTGCGAGCGGCCAAGCGGGGCAGCGGCGCGGTGGCGTTGTCGTTGGACGATGCGCTGGGCGTTTCCGAGAAGCGGGATATGGAGATTGAGGCGCTGGACGACGCCTTGGAAACGTTGAACAAGGTGGACCCGCAGCAGGCGCGGATTGTGGAACTGCGATTCTTCACGGGCCTATCGATTGAGGAGACGGCGGAGGTGTTGGGCGTTTCGGAATCGACGGTGAAGCGGGACTGGGTGTCGGCAAAGGCGTGGTTGTTCCGGGAGTTATCTAAAACACAGGCGAAACCGGCCGGGGCATGACACCGGAGACGTCCCAACCGGCGCCCTCGGCCCGCTGGAAGCGGGTGAAGGAGGTCTTTGACCATGCGCTGGATCTGCCGCGCGGGGAGCTGACTCGTTACCTGGATGAGGTTTGCGGGACGGATGCGGCGTTGCGGTCGGAGGTGCTGTCGTTGATCGCGGCGCTGGGCGAGGCCGGGGCGTTTTTGGAAGACGCGGTGGTGAATCTGGCGAGTCCGCGGACGTCGGCGGGGCGGCAGATTGGGCCGTACCATTTGGAGTCCTTGCTGGGGCAGGGCGGGATGGGTGAAGTTTACCTTTCCACGCGGGAGGTGGACGGCTACCAGATGCCTGTGGCGTTGAAGTTGATCCGCCATTCGGCGGTGACGCCTAACGCGCTGCGCCGTTTTCGGATGGAACGGCAGATTCTGGCGCGGTTGCACCATCCGGGGATCACGCAGTTGCTGGACGGCGGGATTACCGATGACGGGTTGCCGTATCTGGTCACCGAATATATAGACGGCACGGCGCTCGATAAGAGCGACGCGATGCGGGCGATGGATCTGCGGCAGCGGCTGGAGTCGTTTCTGTCGATCTGCGATGCCGTCAGTTACGCGCATCGGCAACTGGTGGTGCACGGGGATCTGAAGCCGGGCAATATATTGATGCGTGGCGAGGGCGGGATTAAGCTGCTGGACTTCGGGATTTCGCGGCTGCTTTTGGCGGGGGATGACACGACCGAGCAGGTGGTAGGAGCCACGACGCAACCGGCGATGACGCCATCGTGGACCAGTCCGGAGCAACTGCGCGGGGAGCCGGCGGGCATTGCCTCCGACATCTATTCGCTGGGACGGATTCTTTACTATTTACTGACCTGGGAGCAGGCGGTGCCGATGGAGCGGCTGACGCCGTTGCAATATTACGAAAAGCTGCAGAAAGAAGTACCGTTGCGGCCGAGCCATCGGGTTGGCGACCGGCGGCTGGACGGTGATTTGGACAACATCGCGCTGAAGGCGGTGGAGTTCGAGCCGATGGAACGGTACCAGACCGTGGATGGGATGGCAGAGGATGTGCGCGCGCATTTGGCGTCGCGGCCGATTTCGGCGCGGGCGCATACGTGGACGTACCGAACGAATAAGTTTATCCGGCGGAACAAGCTGGTGGTGGTGGCGACGGCGGCGGTGGCATTGGCGCTGATCGGCGGGTTGGCGATGACGCTTTGGCAGGCGCGGATTGCCCGGCAGAACTATGAGCGGGCCGAGCGGCGATTCCAGGATGTCCGGCGGCTGGCGAACACCTTCATTTTCGATATCGACGATGCCATTGCGCGCCTGCCCGGTTCGACGGCGGTGCGCGGGACGATTGTGCGCAATTCGCTGCAGTATTTGGACGGGCTGGCGCAGGAGGCGAGCGACGATCCGACGCTGCAGGAAGAGTTGGCGATGGCGTATGAGAAAGTGGGCGACGTGCAGGGACGGCCGGGGGCGTTGAATCTGGGTGGGACGGCGGCGTCGTTGCAGAGTTACCGGAAGGCGGAAGGAATTCGGCGGGCGGTGTTGGAGGAGTCGAAAACCGATGCCGACAGGGACCGGCGGGAAGAGGCGCTGGCGAATACGTTGATGCGGATCAGCTCGATTCTGCGGGCGACGGGGGAGGCCCAGTCGGCGCTGGACGCCGACCGGACGGCGCTGGAGATGCGGCGGCGATTGTTGGACCGCAAGCCGGAGGACGTGACGCGGCAGCGCAATGTGGCGTCGAGCCTGACGGCGACCAGCGCGAGTTTGTCGCTGCTGGGGGCGTTCCAGGGTGTGCTGGAATTGCGGCGCGAGGGATTGGTTCTGTATGAGAAGCTGGCGAAGCGGAACGGCAGCAGCGAGGACGATCAGCAGGGGTTCGCCGTGGCGCAGACGCGCATGGCCAGCATTTTGCTGCATGAGAACGACATGAAGGGCGCGGTGCAGCATTACCGCGAGGCGCTGCGAATTCAGGTTCGTTTGTATGAACTGCATCGGGGCCAGACGCAGCACGTGATGGCGTTGGGGCTGGCGCACTCGAACCTGGGAAATGCGTTGCGGGTGTCCGGGGATCCGAAGGCGGCGCTGGTGGCGATGGACGACGCGGTGCGGCTGTTTGAACCGCTGGTCAACGCGGATGTCAACGAGGTGCGGACACGAACATTGCTGGCGACGGCGCGGCTGCGGCAGGCGCGGGCGTGGAACGACCTGGGCGACACCACGCGCGCCATGCGGATGCTGAACGGGGTGCTGGAAGAGCGGCGGCTGTTGGCGGAGCGGAATCCGGCGAACTCCGGCGCGCGGGGGGAAGTCGCCGAGGCGCATGGGGCGTTGGGGGATGTGGCGTTGCGGGCGAAGGCGTACGGCGATGCGACTGCGCACTATGAGAAGGCGCTGCAGTTGTTTGCGGAGTTGGAAAAAGAAGGGCGCTCCAATGCGGCCGATTCCGAGGAAAAAGCCAGAATTCAAGTGAGCCTGGCGGAAGCTGGTAAAAAGAAACTGTGAAGCGGCTGTGGCGCCGAGTGGTGCCGTTCCTCTTGAAACTGGTCGTGGGGTGTTACGCCTTTTGGATCGGTTCGCTCGTTCTGTTCCGCTGGGTGACGCCGCCGACAACCGGGGTGCATCTGCAGCGGCGGGTGGAGTCGTGGTTCAAAAAGGGGCCGTATGAGAAGCGGTTCACGCCGGTGCCGATGGCGAAGATCTCGCCGCACCTGCGGCACGCGGTGGTGGCGGCGGAGGACACGCATTTCTACGAGCATTGGGGGCTGGACTTCGGCGCGATGGCCGATGCGGCGCAGCAGGCCACGGAGAAGAAGCGGCGTTTGCGAGGGGCGTCGACATTGACGCAACAGTTGGTGAAGAATCTGTTCTTTACGACACATGCCAATCCGGTGCGGAAGGTGGTGGAGTGGACGCTGGCGCCGGTGGCGGATTTCGTGCTGGGGAAGGAACGGATATTGGAGTTGTATCTGAACCTAATCGAGTGGGGGCCCGGGGTATACGGGGCGGAGGCGGCGTCGCGGTACCACTACCACGCGCCGGCGGCGTCGATGTCGCGGGAGCAGGCGGCACGGTTGGCGGCGTGCATTCCGGCGCCGCGGCGGCGTCGGCCGGCGTCGATGAACATGTATGGGCCGATCATTGAAAACCGGATGCGGCAGATGGGGTATTGAGCCGGGCGTCCGCAGTGCCCCGGGACTCGATATGATAGTGCGCTGATGATGCTGCCAGTGAACCGCCGACAGTTTTTGCAGGCCGGCGCCGCCGTAACCGCGACAGCCTTTGGCTTCCGCCTGGAGGCCGCCAGCGCCGTGGCCCGGGAATTGAAGATTGCCCGCACGAATCAGGTGCAAAGTGTTTGCCCGTACTGCGCCGTTGGATGCGGCGTGGTGATCCATACGACGGGGGAGCGCGTCAAAAACGCACGGCCCACGGTGGTCCATATCGAAGGCGATCCGGACAGCCCTGTGAATCGCGGCACGCTTTGCTCCAAGGGCATTTCGTTGAAGGAGTTTGTCGTCAACGATCGCCGTTTGACTAAGCCGCAGTACCGCGCGGCGGGGTCTGGCGAGTGGACGGACATCTCGTGGGACGACGCCATTCAGAAGATCGCGCGGCGGATCAAGGACACGCGCGACAAGGGGTTCCAGGAGCAGGACGCGCAGGGGCGGACCGTGAACCGGTTGGACACGCTGGGGCTGATCGGCGGCTGTACCGACACCAACGAGATCAACTATCTCCTTGGGAAATTCAGATTTGGCCTCGGGATCCTACCGTACGAAAATCAGGCCAGGCTTTGACACGGTCCCACGGTGGTCAGTTTGGCCGCCACATTTGGACGAGGGGCAATGACGAATGGCTGGTGCGACATCGCGAATACCGATGTCGCGCTGGTGATGGGCGGGAATCCGGCGGAGAATCATCCGGTTGGATTCCGTTTTGTGATGGAAGCCAAGCGGAAGCGCAAGGCGAAGCTAATCTGTATTGACCCGCGTTTCAACCGTACGGCCGCGGTGAGTGATCTCTACGTCCCCATGCGAGCGGGGACCGACATCGCGTTTCTGGGCGGGTTGATTCACTACGCGATCTCGAACGATCTGTGCCACATGGATTACGTGCGGGCGCACACCAACGCGCCGTTTCTGTTGCGGGAGGATTTCTCGTTCAGCGAGGGGCATTTCTCCGGCTGGGACGCCGAAAAGAAGAGCTACGACAAGGCCACTTGGCAGTACGAGTTGGATGGCGCGGGGTATGCCAAGGTGGACCCCACGCTCGAAAATCCGCGCTCCATCTTCCAGCAGATGAAGCGCCACTATTCGCGCTATACGGCGGAAAAAGTGGCGGAAATCTGCGGGTGCACGGCGGAGGATTTCAAGAAGGCCGCGGCGCTGATTTGCAGTACCGGGCGGGCTGGGAAAGTCGGGACGATTCTCTACGCGCTGGGCTGGACGCACCATTCGCATTCGGTCCAATTGATTCACACCGGAGCGATGCTGCAGTTGCTGTTGGGCAATATCGGCTTGCCCGGCGGCGGCATTAATGCCCAGCGCGGACACGCGAATATTCAGGGTTCCACGGACATGGGCGCATGGAACATGCTGCCCGGGTATCTGCGGCTGCCGCGTGCCAATCACGTTTCGCTCGACGCGTATCTGAAGGCCACGACGCCGAAGCCGCTGCGGCCGAATTCGATGAATTACTGGGGAAATACGCCGAAGTTCGCGACCAGTCTGTTGAAGGCCTACTACGGCGACCGCGCGAAGAAGGAAAACGATTTCGGGTATCAATGGCTGCCGAAGCTGGGCGAGACCGAGAATCAAAGCTGGGGCTACTTCTTCGATCGAATGCATCGGAAAGAGATGCACGGCTTCATCAGCTTCGGTATGAACCCGGTGGCCAATGGGCCGAATACGGAGAAGATGCTGGAGGCGCTGGCGAATCTGGATTGGCTCGTTGTTGTCGAGAATTTTGAGACGGAGACCGCGTCGTTCTGGAACGCCAAAAAGCTGGGCGAGAAGTTCTATCCGAAGTACGTCGATCCGGCGAAGATTCAGACGGAAGTGATTCTGCTGCCGGCCGCGTGCTTCGCGGAAAAAGACGGTTCGTTCGTCAACAGTTCCCGCTGGCTGCAATGGAAGAAAGCGGCGGTGCCGCCGCCGGGGATCGCCAAGCCGGATCACGAAATCATCGCCCGCATCTTCATGGCTGTCCGCGCGCTCTATGAAAAAGAGGGCGGAAAAGGCATGGAACCGTTGATGGCGATGCAATGGAATTACGCGCAGCCGCTGACGCCTTCGCTGGAGGAAGTGGCGCGCGAAGTGAATGGGCGGGACTTGACGACAGGCGCGCAGGTTCCCGGGTTCGCCGCGTTGAAGGACGATGGGTCCACGGCGTGCGGCAACTGGGTTTATAGCGGGTCGTGGACGGAGGCCGGCAACAACATGGCGCGCCGCGGGCAGGAGGATCCAACGGGTTTAGGTCTGTTCCCGAACTACGCGTGGAGCTGGCCGGCCAATCGCCGTATTCTGTACAACCGCGCGTCGAACGACGCCGACGGGAAGCCCTGGTCGGAGAGCCACGCCAGCATTCGCTGGAATGGAACGAAGTGGACGGGTGACACCCCGGACTACAAGGCGGACGCGGGTCCGCACGACTACGGCGCCTTCATCATGCTTCCGGAGGGCGTGGCGAAGTTCTACACCACTGAGCTGGCCGAGGGGCCGTTCCCGGAACATTACGAACCAATGGAATCGCCGGTGAAAAACGCGCTCCATCCCAATGCCTCCGCCAACCCGTGCGCGCCGGTGATGACCAGCAGCGCGGACGCCATGGGCACGCCCGACAAGTACCCCTACGTCGCCATCACCTACCGGCTGACGGAGCACTTCCACTACTGGACGAAGCATGTGGCCAGCGGCGCCGAACTGCAGAGCAATTTCTTCGTGGAATTGCCGGAGGCGCTTGCGAAGGAAAAAGGAATCAAGGGTGGCGATGCCGTCCGCGTCTCCTCCGCGCGTGGCACTGTGGAGGGCCCGGCGATGGTTACCCAACGCATGCGGCCGCTCACCGTTGGCGGCAAGACGATCTACCACGTGGGCATTCCCATTCACTGGGGCTACGTGGGCCGCGTGCGCGGGCCGCTGGTCAATAACCTCACGCCATCGGCGTTCGATCCCAACTCCGGAACCCCTGAATATAAGGGCTTCCTGGTTAACGTGGAGAAGCTCTAACCATGCCGGCAACGACAGTCGCGAAGTTGGTCGATACCTCGCTGTGCATCGGTTGCAAGGCGTGCGAGGTGGCGTGCCAGGAGTGGAACGATCAGGAGTTCACGCTCGGTGTTTTCAACAATACGTACCAGACGCAGCCGGACCTGACGCCCAGTTTTTGGAACCTCATCAAGTTCAACGAACACGTCGACGACGGCGTGAACAGCTGGCTGATGGCGAAGTATCAGTGTATGCATTGCGCCGATCCGGGCTGCCTGAAGGCGTGCCCGGCGCCGGGCGCCATCGTGCAGTTGCCGAACGGGATCGTGGATTTCAAACAGGACAACTGCATCGGCTGCGGGTACTGCATCACCGGTTGCCCGTTCGATGTACCGCGGCTGAGCCCCACATCGAAAAAGGTCTACAAGTGCTCGCTGTGCTCGGACCGCGTCGGGGCTGGCATGACGCCGGCCTGCATCCGTACGTGCCCGACGAACTGTTTGACCTTTGGTTCGCGCACGGATCTGGTGCAACTGGCGGAGATCCGCACGGCGGAGCTGAAGGAAGATGGCTTCAAGGACGCCGGGATTTACGACGGTCCGGGCGTCGGCGGCACCAACGTGATGTATGTGTTGAAGCATGCTTCGGAGCCTGAAAAATATGGGTTGCCGAAGGACCCGCGGATTCCCTGGACGGTGTCGCTGTGGAAAGGCCCGCTGAAGTGGGCGGCCAACGCGGCGTTCCTGGGAACGGCCGTTGGCGCGATGCTGCACTATTTGAAATTCGGACCCAAGGAGACGCATGATGACGACGAAGTCGCTTGAGCGTTTCTCGTTCGCCGAACGGGCGTCCCACTGGACTTCGGCGCTCTGTTTTCTGTACGCGGCATTCACCGGCCTCGCGCTTTGGTCGCCGCGAATGTTCTGGCTTTCCGGGGTGTTTGGTGGTGGCGAAACGGTCCGCGCCTGGCACCCGTGGGCTGGTTTGTTCTTCGCACTGGCGCTGGGTGTGATGTTTCGCCGCTGGGCCGGGCAAATGCAATTGGATAGTGACGACGAGATCTGGCTGGCCAAGAGCCATCTGTATGCGCAGCACATTGAAGCCGGGATGCCGGAGACGGGCCGCTTCAATGCCGGGCAGAAGATGATGTTCTGGCTGCAATCGGCCAGCGCGTTTTTCCTGCTGTTGTCGGGCGTGGTGATCTGGTTTCCGGAAGTTGCGCCGCGCTCGGCACGGCTCATCGCCATCCTTCTGCACCCGCTGTGCGCCGCGGTATCGATGGGCGGCATCATGGTGCATTTCTACATGAGTACGCTGGCCGTTCCCGGCTCGATGGGCGCGATGATTCGCGGTAGAGTGAGCACCGGTTGGGCCAAATCCCATCACGGCAAATGGTTCCGCGAGGTCTCCGGCCGGTGAGGGCGGCGCGCGCGCGTCACCTTGCCGCGCGGTATCCCCAGTCGGCGGAAGTACTTGCGTTGGTCGCCGCCGCGTATGAGCTGATCGGCGATCTGCAGCCCGCATTTGCGGAGGCGCAACCGCTGGCCGAGCGGCTCCGCGCCGCCCTGGGCGACCGTGCGCCGGAGCCCGTCCGCGACGCGGCTCCCAGCATCGAAACCTACTACAACACGCCCAACCCGTTTGACCCCGCCAGCTTCTTTTCGCGCCTGGCGCTGGAGGCCTGGGCCCGCCACGCGCCGCTCCAATTCCCCAACGCCGCCCCCAACGAATGCCCGCGCTGTGGCCACGCCCCGCAGTTCGGTGTGCTGCGCCCGTCGGGCAACGGGGACGCGCTGTTTCTGGCCTGTTCGCTGTGCCGGCACGAGTGGCCGTTTCGCCGCGCCACCTGCCCGGAGTGCGCGGAAGCCGATGCGGAGAAGCTCAGCTATTACGCCGCCGATGCCCTGCCATTCGCGCAAACCCAGACCTGCCAAACCTGTAACGCGTACATCCATCTCCTCAGCCCGGAGCGGGAACTGGCGATGATCCCGGAAGTGGATGAACTGGCCTTGTTGCCGCTCGATGTGTGGGCGCAGGAACAGGGGTTTCACAAAGTTTGGCCAAATCTCGCCGGGCTGTGAACTTTTTGCGAGCGCCTGCGTAGTGATAGTAGACTGTCTTCTGTCACTATGGAAAAATCGGAAACCGAACGCGTCGAATTGTTGTACGGCACCCTGGACATGCTGGTCCTCCAAACCCTATTGTTTGGGCCCTGCCACGGCCACGCGATCGCCAAACACATACAACGGACCAGTGACGAAGCGTTTCTGGTGGAACATGGTTCGCTCTACCCTGCGCTGCATCGCCTGGAGCGCCAAGGCTGGGTAACCACGAACTGGGATAAGGCCCCGGGTAAGAACCGCGAGGTGAAGTATTACCTTTTGACGCCCGCCGGCAAGAAGCAACTAACCGCCCAACAAAACAAGTGGGCGCAACTGGTGGCCGCCATCGGAAAGGTGATGCGGCCCGCGTGAGGTGAGGCGATGAATCGCAAGGAACGGGACGACGAACTGGCGCGCGAACTGCGTGCGCACATGGATTTGGAAGCGGACGAACTCCGCGAACAGGGGCTCTCGCCGGAAGAGGCCCGGCTGGCGGCCCGCCGGGCGTTTGGCAGTCCAGCGCTTGCTATGGACCAGACCCGCGATGTCTGGGCCTGGAACCCTGTCGATGCGTTATCGCGCCAGCTGCGGTTCGCACTCCGCCGCGCTCGCAAGTCGAAGGGATTCACGGCCACAGTCGCGCTGGTCATCGCGCTCGCCGTTGGCGTCACGACGGCTATCTTCGCGCTGATCGATGTTGCGTTCTTCAAGCCGCTGCCGTATCCGGAACCGGACCGGCTGGCCTATGTCACCATGACGTTCAATGCCGCTTCCCGCGGCACGGTGGAGCAGGTGCTCACCGGCGCCCAGTGGGAGATCCTGCGCGACAACGCGGGCTCCTTTGAACCGGCTGTCTATTCGGAATGGACCACCGGTGTCAACTGTGGCGTGGGCGACCGCGCGTTCTTTGTGCAGCAGCAGCGCGTCGGGGCGAGCTTCTTTCAGGTGCTCGGTGTCCTGCCTGTGCAGGGGCGCTCGTTCTCAAAAGAGGAGGACATTGAGAACGGTCCGCGGGCCGTAGTGTTGAGCGAATCTCTGCGGCGCCGCATCTATGGCGAAGCGGCGGAGGTGATCGGGCAGAAGCTACTGCTGCGCGGGGAGCCCTACACCGTGGTTGGCGTGATGCCGCCGGGCTTCCGCAGCGGCGTGAATGTGGATCTCTGGACACCGCTCAGGGCTTCCACGCATGGAGAGGGCGAGGGGAACAATTACCAAGGGATGTTGCGGGTAAAGCCTGGGGCTTCTCTTTCTGCCGTTGCTGGCGAGTTGGACAACCTTTCCAAGAGCCTCCCGCTGCGGCCGCCAGGCAGGGACGGCACGCAGTGGCAGCCGCGGTTCAAGGTGCAGCCGCTGCTCGAAGGGCGCTCGGCCGTCGTCCGCAAACCGTTGCTGTTGCTGCTCGGCGCCGTTGCCATGGTGCTGCTCATCGGTGCGATTAATGTCGGTGGGCTGCTGCTGGCCAAGCAGAGCGGGCGGGCGGCCGAGTTGGCGACGCGGCTGGCGCTGGGCGCATCGCGGAGACAAGTCTTCTCGGAGGTCCTGCTGGACAGTCTGGTCCTGGTGGCAATCGGCGGCGCGCTTGCTGTACCAGTGTCGGTGGCGGCACTGGACGGGTTGCGTTTGCTGAATGACAAGATGTTCGGACTTGTGGAGGCGGCGGCCATCGACGGGCGAGCGCTGGCCGTCGCGATGGCCTGCACGCTGGGCGCGGGGCTCATCGCGGGCGTGCTGCCCGCGTGGCAGAGTGTCTCCCGCAAGCGGCGGGCGTTCCCTCTGGGCCTGCTGGTGGCGGGCCAGGTGGCGCTCGTCGTGCCGCTGCTGGTGGGGGCGGGCCTTTTGGGGCGCTCATTCCTGGGTGTGTGGATGATGGAGGCCGGCTTCGACTTGAACAACCTCGTCATCGCGCGCATCTCTTTGCAGGACGCTCGGTACGACGCGCCGGAGAAGATCCAGCGGCTATTCCGCGATGGGATCGCGCGCATCCGGGAGGTGCCTGGAGTGGAGGCGGCGGGCGCCGGGCTAACCGTGCCGTTTGAGCGGCAACTCAACCAGGGCGTGCGCACCGGCGCGCAACCGGTCCCGGGCGAACGGTTCCGGACCACCAATCTCATCTACATGACACCTGGCTATCTGGAAGCGCTGCGCGTTCCCCTGCTGCGCGGGCGCGCGCTCAAGGATGGCGACACGGCCGGCACCGCCAAGGTGGCCGTGGTGAACGACGCGTTTGTCCGGCGCTATCTGGATGGGCGTGACGCGGTTGGCGAGTACATCCGGCTGGGCGGTAAGGAGCCGGTGCAGATTGTTGGTGTGGTCGGCGATACCGCACAGCGCAACTTTGAACGGGGGGCGCCGCTGGCGCCGATACCGGCTACCTACATCCCAGTCACACAAATGACCAACTTTGCACTTGTGCATCAGTGGTTCTCGCCGGCGTGGGTTGTCCGCAGCCAGCGTGGGGAGGAAGCGCTTGCGCGGGAGTTGGGGGAGGTGATGCGGTCCCTGGATCCGATGTTGCCACTTTCAAAGTTCACTACGCCGGCGGGGATCAAGAGCCGGACGCTGGGCTTGGAGCGGCTGCTCGTTTCGTTGCTCAGTTCGTTATCTGCATTAGGGCTGCTGCTGTGTGTGCTGGGCGTGTATGGGCTGGTGGCGAGTGCGGTGGCGGAGCGGACGAAGGAGATTGGAATCCGGATGGCGCTTGGCGCGACGGTGCCCCATGTGGTGCGCAAAGCGATGCGGCCCGGATTGCTTTGGGCTTTGGCCGGCGTAGTTGCCGGAGTCCCGCTGCTGTACCTGGGCCGCACGGTTGTGGCTGGGATGATCTATGGGGTTGCCCCGTGGGACCCGCTGACCTATGCGGCCATTGCCGGGGTGTTGCTGCTGGCTGTTGGCGCCGCCAGTCTCCTGCCGGCCCTGACGTTGACGCGTCTGGATCCGGCAGTGACGTTGCGGAACCAGTAGCCTACTGCACCACGGTCTGAGCCGCGACGCGGCAGTTGTTGTTTTCCTCATCTTCCGGGACCGCGCCAAAAGCATCGGCGCAGGCCCTCAGGGTGTAGGTGCCAGGCGTCAATGTCCCCGGTACGGTGACGTTGACGGCGGCGGTGTTCGAGGTACCGGCGGCCATGTTAGCGGCCACGGTGCGAGTGCCGATGGTGAAGCCGAGGTTGGCGGCGTTGACCAGTTGGAAACGGACGGTGTAGCCGGCGTTGACGCGTTCATTGCCTTCGTTGCGGACGGTGCTGGACAGGTTGAAGGTAGTGCCGCGGGGCAGTTGCGTCGGCGGGTTCTCGAGGGCCGTCATCGTCAGGTCCGGCTGGGCTTTGATGATCCCGTGTTCGCGGTAGATTTCGGCGATCTTGTTGATGTTGCCGGTCTGCATTTCCTGGAACCCGGCGAAAAGTTCGTGGATGGAAGTGGGGTGGTTGTGGAGCAAGCTGTCGGAGGGATCGAAGTTCTTGATCACGTTCCACATCTGCGCGAAGGACATGTTAAAGTTGTCGCGCCGGCCGGGGCCCTGCGCGCCCTGGTCATCGTTGGCGGTGTCGGTCAGATCCCACAGAATGCCGGCGATGATCCCTTCCACGTTGTCGCGCTCAGCGGCGGTGACGTCCACGGTGGGCAGGGCTTCGAACTCGTACCGGGTTACGCCGTAGCCATCTTCGGCTGTGTGGCGGGCATGCATGAAGGCGCCGAAGAAATTGGGCCAGCCCTCGGTCCAGGAGATCACGCCTTTCTCGGGTTGGAAGATGCAGTGGCCGGGCTTGTCGGGTTGGTCGCAGACGCCGTTGTCGTAATCCGGGATGGGGCTTTCGGCTTTGGTCACCAGGATGTGGTGGCCGTACTCGTGATAGATGTCGCCCTCGCCGTCGAACGGGCGGTCCGCGTCGAGCGTGATGTTGTTGAAGACCGGCGTGTAGAACGTGCCGTTGCCGGGCCAGAGCACCGTCACCTTCGACATGTTCTCGTTCACCGTGGACATGAAGGCGTGGGAGCGCATGATGATGTTGTGGGCCTGCGCGGCGTCCTTGTTGGACGTGAGCGTCAGGGTGCCGAAGTTGACGTTGCCGCCCGCGCTGTTCTGTCTGGTGGAGGAGCGGAAGGTGTAGGTCCCGGCGAAGACGTTGTCGGGTTTTACTTCAACTACGCTGTTGCTCAGTACGAGGCGGACGTAGAGGTCCGGTCCGTCGAAGAGGTCGCCGCAGTTGGCGCCGAGCGTAAAGTTGCCGTTCGTGTCGGTGATGCCTTTCACGCAACGCTCGTCGCCGAGGGAGGGGAACGGATTCTCGTTCCAGAGTTCGACGGTGGCGAAGCGAACGGGGCGGCGGACGCCCGCGTCGTCGAGATAGGTGAAGCGGCCGGTGGCATTGATGGAGACGGCGGCGGAGCGCTGCCCCTTGGCGGACTTAGCGTCCTGGGCTTCCAGGATGACGGTCTCTTTTTCGGGCTGGCCGGGCAGGCTGGGCTCGGTGGCGTTGGCCGGTTCGGGCAGTGCGGCGCCGGGTTCGAACGTCGCCTCGATAACCTCTTCCGCGCTGCGGTCTGCATTCTTGCTTGCCGGGGTTTCTTCCAGTCCGGCCTTCTCCGGGAACTGTCCGCCCATGCGGTCCGTTCGCAGAGTGGCCTTGGACTCCAACTGGTTCGGGACGCGGACGGACGCTTGCAGCGCGCCGGGTTCGTCGGACAGCGGGATGGCCTTCATCTGGAACTCCAGGCGCTGCCCAGACTTCAGCGATCCGGTCCACTGTGTGGGGCCATCGATGACCTGCCAGCCGGCGGGCGGGACCAGCGAATACTCGGCCTGGTCCACGTCGGCGGCCGATTGCAGCACGACGTAGATGGTGGCGGCTTCGCCGCGGCGAGGAGCGTCGGCGCTGGCCAGGCTGACCTTGACCGGCGAGCCGATGTGGGCCTGGACCGGGGCGCAAAGGAAGGCGAGGGCACCGGCAACGGCGGCTTCGCGGGCGATCTTCTTGACGATGTGGCAAATCGGGAACATGATGTTTTCTCCAGTGTTTTGGCTGATTTCACGCTGTCTGTTTGCGTGTTCATTAGCCAACGCGCGGAGATTCGCAATACCCCTTGGCCACTTTCGGGGCATTTACAAAACCTTTGCAAGTTCCCTATAAGCCGCCGCTTTCCTTTACAAGTCGCGCCGCTTCCGCCGCCGGCGTGCCTTCGTTGCGGTTGGTCAGAAGGATCACGACAAGTTTCTTATCCGGGTAGCGGAGCAGGGCATTGCGGAAGCCGCGCGTTTCGCCGGTGTGGCTGATTACGCTGGCGCCATCGCGGGTTTCGAGGCGCCAGCCGAACCCGTAGTTGGTGGGTGTGCCGTCGTTGAGTTTTGCACTGGTCCAGGACTGTTGCAGGGTTGCGCAGTCGAGCAGTGTGCAGCGGTCCAGGGCGCGGATCCATTTGGCCAGGTCGATAACGTTGGAGTAGATCCCGCCATCGCCCAGCACGGCGCTGGTGGCGGATTGATCGTTCCGCTTCCACCCGGTGGCGGTGCGGGAGTGGCCATAGGCGCGGTGCTTGATGGTATCGGCGCCTTCGATATGGGCGACGGTGTTCTTCATTCCGAGCGGCTTGAAAATGCGGGTCTTTAGAAAGGCGGGGAAGGCCTGTTTCGATGTGTGTTCGACGATGCGGGCGAGGATGGCGTAGCCAGTGTTGGAGTATCGGTACTGTTCACCAGGGGCAAAGAGGAGTGAGGTTTGCCTGGCGACGAAGGCCTGCACGTCGGAGTCGGTCAGTTGGGCAGATGTTTCGGGGACGTTTTCGTCGTAATCGCGGAGGCCGCTGGTGTGTGTCAGCAGGTGGCGGATCGTCACGCCGTTGGCGTAGGCGGGCCAGGACCCGGAAACGTGCTTGCTGACCGGATCGTCGATGGAGAGCTTGCCGTCCTTGGCGAGGAGGAGGATGGCGGTGGCGGTGAATTGTTTGGTTACTGAGGCGAGACGAAAGTTGGTTTTCGCCGTGATTCTGCGACCGGACTCGACATCGGCCGCCCCCTCCACTTTCGTCTGTATGGGCTTTCCATCGCGCAGAATAAGCAGCGCAGAACCTGGGTCGAGCATCGCCAGTAGAAAACAGAGCATACGAGCATGATGCAACGATTGGGATAGCACCGGAATGGGCATTGTTCAGTTCGGTGCTGCTAATTTGTGCGAGGACTGTGCGCCCGATATTGCGGAGGAACTGACCGCTAACCAGGCGCAGGGAGTGGCGGAGGCTACGCGCCAGCAGAGGGTGGAACAGGAGCAAAAGACGGACTACGTCAGCGGGGTGAACATGACCGTGGGTGGGCAGTTGGCCGCGAAGAGTGTGGGGGGACGCGCCCCATCGACGCTCGCTTGCGTGAAGTGCAAAGCCGATATGGGGTCCGGCAAGTTTTGCCCCGAGTGTGGCGGGAAGTTGTCCGGGGGGAAGTGATATTCTCGAAGGACTATGAGCAACGAAATCACGCGTCGCCATCTCTTGGGTGTCTCGGCCGCTACGATCGCGGGCGCACCCGGTATTCTTTCCGCCCAGAACGTCAGCGGGAAGGTGAATGTCGGCTGGATTGGGGCCGGCACTCGCGGCATGCACGTCATGAAAATGATGTACCAGGCCGTGCCGGAGAGTGTGGTGATCTCGGGTGTTTGTGACACCTTTGAAGGCAATCTGGCCAAGGGCAAAGACCAGATTCAGACGATGGGCAAGAACACGCCGAAGACCTATGTGGACTACAAGGATCTTCTGGCCGACAAGTCGATCGACGCCGTGTTTATTGCCACTCCAGAGCATTTGCACCACGAGATGACGATCGCGGCCTTGCGCGCGGGGAAGAACATCTACGTGGAAAAGCCGCTGGCCCACACCATTGAAGAGGGCCAGGAAATTGTTCGTGAAGCGAAGAAGGCCGGCAAGGTTGTGCAGGTCGGGACGCAGAACCGTTCGAACACGCTCTACAAAAAGGCCAAGGACATGGTGGCCCAGGGCATGATTGGCGAAGTGCACTACGTTCGCGCCTTCTGGTACCGCAATTCGTTGGAAGACAATCCGGCCTGGCGCTATGCCATTCCGCCCGATGCCACCGAGAAGAATACCGACTGGAAGAAGTTCCTGGGTTCGGCCAAAAACCGCCCGTTCGATAAACAACGCTACTATCAGTGGCGCTTGTACTGGGACTACTCGGGCGGCATCTCCACCGACCTTCTGGTGCACCAGACCGACATTACCAACTTCGTTTGCGGCAAAGCCGAACCGCTGTCCTGCATGGCCTCCGGCGGTATCTATCGCTGGGCCGGCGCCAGCGACGACCGCGAAGTGCCCGACACCTTGAGCGCCATCTACGAGTACCCCGACAAGTTCCACATCAACTACTCCTGCTACTTCGGCAACGAACAGTATGGCTACGGCGAACAGTTCATGGGCAACGAAGGAACGATCGAGGTGCTGAACCGCCAGACGCTGCGCTTCTACACCGAAAAATTCCGCGGCAAGGCGCCGGACAAGGTGAAGGCCCGCCAGGAGTTCACCGAAGACAAACCGGGCAATGACATCCCGGCGGTGCAGGCGCACACGGCGAACTTCATCAACGCCGTATTGGGCAAAGAAAAAGTGATTGCGCCCGTGGAAGTGGGTCAGCAGGCGGCTGTCTCCGGCCACCTCGCCACGCTGTCGTTGCGCAACAACAAGAAAGTCCTGTGGGATAGCAAAACGCAGAAGTACCGCTTCGCTTAGTCCGCAAAGAGAAAAGAGAAACTGCTTATGGCACAGAACGAGAACAACTCGAGTCGAATTGTGTTTGCCGCCATTCTGGCGATTTTTGTCTACGGCGTCATTGCCGCGATGTTGGGTGTTTTGTTGGCATCGTTCAACCTGACTCCGGAACAGAACGGAAATATCGCGTTGGCGCAGGCGATCGGTATGATCATCGCTTCGCTATCGGCCGGCCCGATTATCGATGCGAAGGGAAAGAAACTGGCGCTGGTTACCTCACTGGCGCTCATCGCCGCTTCGCTATTCCTGCTACGCAGTTCGAGCGGCTACGACCAGCAGTTGCTGTGGGTATTCGTGCTCGGCTTGGGCGGCGGCATTCTGGTCACCGCGGCAAATGCGCTTGCGGGTGAGGTAAATGAAGAGCGCCGCTCGGCGACGCTGAACTTCCTGAACCTGTTCTTCGGCTTGGGCGGTATGGCAACCCCGCTGATCGCGGCGAACCTTGTGAACAACGACCCGCAGATGCTCTGCCTGCTGGCTGCGGTGTTGGCGACGGTAACTTTGGTCGTCCACTTCACGACGCCTATGCCGGGCCCCAAAGGCGGCGCCGGCGGCGGTGGTGTGGCGATTGGCGAGTTGATCTCCAAGCCGTCCCTGTGGCTGTTCGCGGGCTTCCTGTTCCTGTACGTCGCGGCTGAAATCGGTGTCTGGAACTGGCTGGCGCAGTTGTTGCAATCGCGCGGTACCGATGCGAAAGCGGCGCAGAACATCGTCGGTTGGGGCTTCGCGTTCGGCATCCTCGTCGGCCGCGTCGTTGTCAGCCGCGTGCTGATCAAAGTGCAGCCTTCGCTGGTGCTACTGGCCAGCGCGGCGTTGATGCTGGTGACCACCTATATCCTGCTGCAGACCACCGATCCGTCGATGGCCTGGGGCACGGTTTTCGCCGCCGGCATCGCCATGGCGCCGGTGTTCCCGACCACGCTCGGCATGGTGGGCGATGCGTTCCCCAAGGGCACCGCTACCGCGATGGGCTTCGTCATCACGTTTGGCTGGGTTGGCCTGGCCGTCAGCTCGCGCGTGATCGGCGCGCTGGGCGGCGCCGATCCCAAGCAGTTGCCAACGGCGCTCATGGTGCTCCCGGCAGCCAGCGCGCTGATGGTTGTGATCATGATCGTGCTCCGCGCCATCACGCCGAAGAAAGCGTAAGCACTGTAACTCCCAACGGCCTCCCGGTGCTTCGGCCCTGGGAGGCCGTTTCCTTTGCTACTTCAGAAAGCCGGAGGCCGGAGGCGTGTAGGGCGAGGGGAACGAGGACTTCGCGCCCGCCGCGGGAATCGGCAGGTTGAGCGTCCACAGCAAGCCGTTCACCACCAGCCGTCGGAAGTCATCGTTATGGAAGTCCGCGGGGTGCCCGAGCGTTGTAAAGAACACCCGCCGATTCTGATCCGTCTTGGTCCACGCCACCGGTTGCGGGCCGTCGTCGCGGCCGTTCTGCGGGTTGATCGCGTGCCCGGTCAGCAGCGGGTGGCAGTCCCCTTGCAGCGGGTTGACGGTGTAGAGCCAGCTCGGCATCGTCAGCGACGGATTCACGCCGTTCAAGATGGCGTGCTCGCCGGCCTTCTCCGTGCGCGTCGTGGAAAGATGGCCGTGGTGACGCGTCCACCGCGCCCCGAAAACGCGCAGCGAAAAGGAGTCGTTTTCCGCCTCGTGCGCGTGCCCGGCCGGGTACTTCAGTGAGTGGGTGCTGGTGCGAAATCCGGCGATCGGCCGGCCCGATTTCTCATACGCGCGAATCGCCTGATACTGCTCCTCCGGCAACTCGCGCCAGCGGAGGAAGAACACCGCCAGATCCGCCGTTCGCAGCGCCTCCAGCCCCTCGATATTCTTGTTCGATTGGGGCGTCGGCCGGGCAAACAGGACCTGCGTGCGAAGCCCGTAATGCTTCTCCAAAATCCCCGCCAGCGCGGGCATCGTGTACTCGCTACGATACTCGTCGTCGCCGGTGACAAACACCACCTTCAGCGGATCTTTTTGCGGGAACAGAGCGGCCAGCATCGTGCGTCTAAACAAACTGCACTCCGATCTGCGCGGCTACCTTTCGGATGTAAGTCGCGCCTTCCAGATACTCCTCGGCGCCCTTCAAATGTTCCAGCATCAGCGGCGCATCGATGGCCGTCAACGCCTTCAAATACGGCTTGTAATCCAGCTCGCCGCGGCCCGGAATCACCTCGATGAAATGCACATTCATCTCCGGTGTCCAGGCCAGATCCTTGGCGTGGCAGGACACGATATAACGCCCCAGCTTGGCGAACAGTTCCTCCGTCAGTGCTGCGTTGTTATAGAACTTCTCCGGGCTGTTCACCGCGTTGCAGACGTCGATATGAACCGCGAACCCCGGTCGCTGAATCGCCTTGATCAACTGCAAATAACGGTCGGCCGATTCGGGCATGCACCAGCCCATGATTTCCAAGGCGAACTTGGCGCGCTTCGGTTTCACGGCGTCGATCACCGTGCGGCAGTTCTCCACCGTCGCGTCGAAGAACTGCTTGCTGAAATTGTCCTTGTGCGGGCCATACCAAACCTTCGGGTTGAAGCTCCCGGCGATGTCGACGCAGCAACGCGCCCCAACGGCGTCGGCCAGGGCCAAGCGGCTGGTGACGTATTCCAAATTCGCCTTGCGCGCCGCCGCGTCCGGATCCAACATATTCTTCCACGCGCCCACCTCGGCAATCAGCACGCCTTCGGCTTTGAATGCAGCTTCAATCGCCTGACAGCGCGCGCTGTCCTTCACCTCCGCCGCGGGACAATACGCCGCCGCGTAGCCAAGCCGGCGATGCTCCCGCGCCAGCTCGCGCGGGTCGTCGGACTTCAGAAATATCGGTCCGCCCAGACGAACGGGAAGCGGTTTGGCGGCAGCGGCGGGAAGGGCCGCGGCCGCCGCAAGAAAGTGGCGGCGCGTGGATGGCATGTCGCCCCGATTCTATAACACCCCTAAAACGGAGGCAGCCTGCTGCATCGCCAGCAGCGGGCTGGACAGGATCGGCAGCTTCGGCAACTCATCGCCCATGGCGTCGATCACGCGCGCCATCGATGCCTGTGCCAACACAATCACATCGCTAGTTTCAGCCAGCTTTTTCAATCCCGCCGCAACGGCCTTGTCGTGCGTCGCCACGTCACCCGCAATCACCGCCTCAAACGCGCCCTCGCACAAATGCGCCGTGATCTCCGCCGGTTTCCCCAGCGCGGCGGCCGTGCCCTGCACCAGCGCCACCGTCGGCTCCAGCGTCGTCTTCAACGTCGCCAGCACGCCAATCCGCGGACCCTGGTTCACCGCCGCCTCCGCCAGCCGCTCATCGATCCGCAAGATCGGCATGTCGAACAACTGCCGCGCCACCGGCACCGCGGCGCCAATCGATGAACACGTCACCATCACCGCGTCCGCCCCCGCCTGTCGTGCCGAATCAATCTGCGCCACAATGCGCCGTATCGTATCTTTCTGCAAACCGCCGGCACGAATCGTGTTGCCGATCAGGCTCTCATCCACCATGTGGAAGACGCGAACGCCTGGCAGTGTCCGCGCCGCCAGCGCGGTGAACATGGGAACCAGAACGGGACTGGTATGGATAAGGGCAAGTGTGGAAGGCACGATCTATAAATACAATAGATTGGGCACATGGCGGATCTTTCGGCACAGCAGTGGGAAGTCGTGGAGGAGCTCTTCGCCAATGCGCAGGAACTGGCGCAGGCGGAGCAGGAGGCCTATGTCAACGGCGCCACCACCGATGCCGCTGTGCGTGCGGAAGTGCTGTCCCTGCTCGGCGTTAAGGAATCCAGCTTCGATCTGCAGGGGGCCATCGGCAGAGCGGCGGCGCGGCTCTACGAGTCGCAGGACATGGGCGACCTGCGCGAAGGCCAGCGAATCGGCGAGTATCGCGTGGAAAAAACCATCGGCCGCGGCGGTATGGGCACCGTCTACCTGGCCCACCGCGAGGGCAAAAACTTCGCGCAGCGAGTTGCGGTGAAGGTGTTGACCAACGGCATGAACAGCCGCCACACGCTCGAACGGTTTCGCGCCGAACGCCAGATCCTCGCCCGCCTGGAACACCCCAATATCGCGCGCCTCCTCGATGGAGGCGAGACCAGTGATGGCCAACCGTTTCTCGCCATGGAATACGTCGATGGCAAGTCGCTCCACGTCGTCTCCCGCGCCCTACCGGTTGCCGATCGGCTGCGCCTGTTCATCAAGGTTTGTGAAGCCGTCGCCTACGCACACCGCGAACTCGTCATTCATCGCGATCTGAAGCCCGGCAACATCCTGGTCACCGCCGATGGCGTGCCGAAGCTGCTCGACTTCGGCGTCGCCAAGCTGTTGGCCGAAGACGAACTCACCGAAGGCCTCACCCAGGCCTTCCCCGGCGTGCAAATGCTGACGCCCGAATACGCCAGCCCCGAGCAGGTTCGCAACGAAGCCGTCGGCACGGCGACGGACATCTACGCGCTCGGCGCAATTCTCTACGAACTCCTGAGCGGCGTGAAAGCCCACGTCTTTGCCGATCTCTCGCCCGCCTCCGTGCGCGAAGTGGTCTGCGAACAGCCCGCAACGAAACCCTCCAGCGCGGCGGCCCGGCGCGATCCCGCCGATACCAAACTCCCCAAAGAACTCGCCGGCGATCTAGATAACATCGTCCTCAAGGCGATGAACAAGGACCGCCTCCGCCGCTACGGCGCGGCTTCCGAGCTGGCCGAAGATATCGAGCGGTATCTGAACGGATACCCGGTCCTGGCGCGTCCCGATCGCTGGAGCTACCGCCTGCAGAAGTTCGTGCGGCGGAACCGGATGGGCGTGGCGGCGGGCGTGATGGCCGCCGCCACGTTGGCATCAGGCATGGTGCTGACGGTGCGCGAAAAGCAGCAGGCGGAGCGGCGGTTTCAACAGGTGCGTGGCCTGGCGAACGCCTTCCTGGTGGACGTCGACAAAGAGATGCGCAAGACTCCCGGCACCACGCGCGCCCGCGAAGTGATGGTGCGCACGGCGCTTGCCTCCCTCGATGGCCTCGCCCAGGAAGCTCGCGGCGACGCCGGTATTCTCAGCGACCTAGCCGAGGCCTACGAAAAGGCCGCGCAGGTGCAGGGCGTGCCCGGCTATCAGAACCTCGGGCAGGTGGACGCGGCCCTCGCGTCGCAACGCAAATCGGTGGCGCTGTTCCGCCAGTTGTGGCAAGGCAATCCGGCCGACGCGCTCATCCGCCGCCGCTTTTCCGACGAACTGTCCAACCACGGCCGCGTGCTGATGCTGGAAGGCGATCTGCCCGCCGCCGCCGCGGTGCTCGAAGAAGGCATGCGCCTGCTGGACGGCGCGACCGGAATGGAGGACGCCGTTGTCGCCTCCTACAGCATCACCCACCTCGGTCGGACAATGGCGCTATTGGGCCGCCACGAAGAGAGCGAACGCCTCCTCCGCAAAGGCCTCGCCGTCCTGGCGCCCTTCGGCGAGAAGGTGCGCGCCGCTCGCTATCAGGTCGAGTCCGATCTCGCCGAGGAGCTTCGGCTTAACGGGATGCTGGCCGAAAGCGAAGCCATGCAGTTGCCGTTGCTCGCCATCCGCCGCGAGAACTACAAGAACCAGCCGCAGGACACCATCCGCATGCGCCGCCTCGCTCAGGCCCTGCACGCCGCGGGAATGCTCTACGCCGGGGGCCGCGAATCCGGCTTCGGCAAACCCGCGGAGGCCGAAAAGCTGCTGGAAGAATCGCGCACCCTGTTCGCCCGTCTGCGCGATGCCGATGTCAACAATCTCAGCGGGCCGGTGGAGCTAGCGATCGCCAACATCGAACTCGCCCGCGTCATGGCGCCCGGCCCCCGGCCGCTCGCCCTGTTGCAGGAGGCCTGGCAGATGCTGGACGGCGTGCCGGTGCGCTCAGCGTTGATGCCCGCGCTCCGCGCCCGCGCACTGGCCCTGCAAGCGGAGTCCTTACGGGCGCTCGGGCGCATGAATGAGGCGGAGTCCGTCCTGCAACGCGCCGGTGCCAGCGGCGAGGAGCGGTTGGCCCATCTGGTGGCGACCAGCCGCTGGAAAGACGCGGTCGCGGTCGGCGAAAAGCTGACCGGACCGGAACGGGATTTGCCGGATTCCCTGCGCCAAAGTTGGGTGCGCAAGCAGTTGCAAATCGCCTATGGAAAACTCGGCGACGCACCCCGCGCGACCAGCCATCTCGAATGGCGTCGCAAAGTCTGGACAGGATGGGCCGAGCGTCGTCCGGCAAACCCGCAGGTCCGCGCCGAACTGCGCGGCGCCAGTTAACCGCGCCCCCCCGGCGGCGTATAGTTCACGGCAAACCAACTGGCCGTGCTGTCACTCTTCTCCGGCACCCAGGCCACAACGAATTGGACCTGGATCATCTCACCTTGCTGCAAGGCCGGCGGCCGAACGACGAACCCGTATGGCAAGTATTCGACAAGAGCTACCTCGAACGCGTCCAGAATCTGCGGGTCCCGCGCCAGGCGTAGCGGGAAGCTGCCGCCCTTTCTGCGGTGTGCGATCATTGCCTCTATTGTCTGCGTGCCCACCGTCACCGTATACCCGTTCCCACTCCACTCCTGAGCCTCCAGTCCCTGTCCGCTGCAGGCGTCTCCCGCGCCAATCACACGCTCCCCCTCATGCATGCATATGAACTCACATCCAGAAAGCGCCCGCTTCGCCCGCACCCGCCAAATCGCCGCATAGCAATCACTAACCGCCATCCCCTCCGGCAACGCCGGTTCCACCCGCCCCACCCAGACCTCCGCATCCAAATCCGCCCTACTCCACGCCCACACCCGCGCGCCCCCCTCAGCCACAGAACACTGCGGCTCACCCGAAACCGCCGAACACGTCAGCTGAAACCGCCCAATCGGCGTATCGATCCCAGGCAACATCAACCCCCCGAAATGGCCGCAATAAACTGCACTTCCGTCTCCCCGTCCACCGGTTCCAACAGCCCCATCGAGCTGATCTCCCCATCCACCGCAATCGCCATCCCCCGAACCAATCGCCCCTCGCAAACCAGCCGCCCCTGCAACTCCGGACACAACTCTTCCAACCCCGCCACCACCTCCCCCACCGTCGTCCCCGGCGCCTCCACCCACTCCCGGCCCGCTGTCGCCGCGCGCAGCAGGGCGGGGATGTGGACGTGAGCCATCGCTACTTCTGCCCGCCCATCGCCGCCGCCACCGCCGGCGGATTCATCGGCAAATGGTACAGCCGCACGCCAATCGCATCGCGGATCGCATTCGCAATCCCGGCCGGCGGCGAAACGATATTGGCCTCGCCCACACCGCGCACGCCGAACGGATGCGCCGGATTCGGCACCTCCACAATCTGCGTATCGATCATCGGGACATCAAGAATCGTCGGCATCCGGTAGTCCAGCAGGCTCGCGTTCATCATGCGCCCCTCCGGATTCATCCAGTACTCCTCGTTCAGCGCCCAGCCAATGCCCTGCACGCTTCCGCCCTGCATCTGCCCTTCCACGTAGCTCGGATGAATCGCGCGCCCCGCGTCCTGCACCGCCGTGAACCGCAGGATCGTCGTCTTGCCCGTCCCCGTGTCCACTTCAACGTCTGCAATCACGCCCGCAAACGAACCGCCCGCCCCGCGCGGATTCACACTCGCCTGGCCCACCACCGGCCCGCCTGTCTCGCTCATCTTCCCAGCCAATTCCGCAAACGTCATCTGCCGTTCTCCAGCCTGGAAAACACCATCGGCAAACTCCACCGCCTCCGCCTGCCACAACTTCGCCGCGCGCAACTTCATCTGCCGGATCACATCCTGCGCCGCATCGTGCGCCGCCCAGCCGGTTGCATACGTCGTCCGCGAACCACCCGTCACGCCCGTGTACCCAATCGTGTCCGTATCAACAACCGCCGGGTGAATCCGGTCCACCGGGATCCCCATCACCTCCGCCGCCTGCATCGCAATCGACGTGCGCGTGCCGCCAATATCGGTCGACCCTTCAATCAGGTTCGCCGTCCCATCGGCATTCACGCTGATCACGCAGCTCGATGGCAGCCCG
This sequence comes from Candidatus Sulfopaludibacter sp. SbA3, assembly GCA_945860645.1. Classification (GTDB taxonomy): domain Bacteria; phylum Acidobacteriota; class Terriglobia; order Bryobacterales; family Bryobacteraceae. Next base: position 35,208 of record CAMATG010000002.1, read on the forward strand.
ATGTTGAACCAATACCCAATCGCCACACCGCGCCCGCGCTTGGCCTCCGCATGCGAAGGCTCACCCAGCGGCGCCGAATAGTGCGGATGCGCCTGCATCGCCTCAATCACTTCCACGCAGCCAACGCGCCGGAACTTCGGCCCATCGGCGCGCCGCGTGCCCTCCCGCGATGCATTCCGCAGCCGCAGTTCCAGCGGGTCCATCTTCAATTTCCGCGCAATTTCGTCCACAACGCTCTCCGTCGCAAACGCCGCGTTCGGCGCGCCCGGCGCGCGATACGCCGCCGTCGACGGCTTGTTCACCAACACGTCATACCCGTCAATCGTCTGGTTCGCAATGTCGTAAGCCGCAAACACGCACATCGCGCCCGCGCCCACCATGCCGCCCGCATACGCCCCGGCCTCATACGCCAGAAACGCCTGCGCGGCAATCAACTTCCCATCGGCGTCCGCGCCCATCTTCACGCGCATCATCGAACCCGGCGTCGGCCCGCTGCCTTCAAACACATCCCGCCGCGACATCACCAGCCGCACCGGCCGGCCCGACTTCTTCGATAACAACGCCGCCACCGGCTCCAGATACACCGGAATCTTGCCGCCAAATCCGCCGCCAATCTCCGTCGGCGTCACGCGCACCGCCGACACCGGCAGGTCCAGCAGGCACGACACCACGTCGCGCACCACAAAGCTGCCCTGCGTCGAGCACCACACGTTCACGCGCCCGTCGTTGTTCCACAGCACCGTTGCGGCGTGCGGCTCAATGTAGCCCTGGTGCACCGTCGCCGTCGTGAACTCGCGTTCAATCACAATCGCCGCCCCGGCAAAGGCCGCTTCACTATCGCCCATCGCATGATGCACATGCGCGGTCACGTTGGTGTCCCCACCGTGCAACAACGGCGCGCCCGCCGCCATCGCCTCCACCGCCGTCAGCACGCACGGCAACGGCTCGTACTCCACTTCAATCAGCTTCGCCGCCTGCTCGGCCGCCTGCAGGCTCGTCGCCGCCACCGCCGCAATCGCGTGGCCCTGATAGAGAACTTTCCCCTTCGCCAGCACGTTGCCGCGCAGGTGGCTCACCGGAGTTTCGCCCTCGCCCAGGTCCACAATCCGGTCCGGCGTCTGCGGGAAATCATCGGCGGTGACAACGGCCACAACACCGGGAAACGCCGCGGCCTTCGTCGTGTCCACGCGCTTCAAAATCGCATGCGCGTGCGTGCTCCGCACCATCGCCCCATGCAGCAATCCGTTCATCTGGAAATCGGCGGCGTAGATCGCCCGCCCGGTCACTTTGTCGGCGCCATCGTGCCGCGGCGGCCGTGTGCCAATCACGTTGTAGGATGAGGTGCTCATTACGCCTGCTTCTCCTCGCGAATCTCTTTCGCCGCCGCCTGCACGGCGCGCACAATCTTGTCGTAGCCGGTGCAACGGCAAAGGTTATTGGCCAGCCACAAGCGAATGCGTTCCTCGCTCGGGTCCGGCTCCTGGTCCAGCAGCGCCTTCGCCGCCACAATGAACCCCGGCGTGCAAATGCCGCACTGCAACGCCGCGTGGTCGATAAAGGCCTTCTGCAGCGGATGCAGCTTCTGGCCGGCGGCGATCCCTTCAATCGTCGTCACCGTGCGGCCCTCGGCCTCCACGCCCAACACCAGGCACGACGTCACCAGCGTTCCGTCCAGCATCACGCAGCAACTGCCGCAGTTGCCGTCGCCGCAGCCCTCCTTGGTGCCCGTCAAATGCAGCGTGTCCCGCAGGCATTCCAGCAGCGTCTGGCTCGGCTCGGCCAGGAACTCCACCGGCTCGCCGTTCAACTGCATCGATACGTAAGTCTTCTTCATGGCTGTGATGTCCTTGCCCTTACTGCAGAACCGCGGTCAGCGCGCGGCGCGAAAGCACCCCGCACAAATGCCGCCGGTATTCGGCCGGCGCGCGCATATCGGAAATCGGTTTCGCCGCCGCCTCGGCCAGCGCCGCCGCCCCCGCAATGGCCTCTGCCGATGGCGCCTTCCCCACCAGCGCCTCCGTCACTTCCCGCACAAATAGCGGCGTCGGCGCCACAGACGCCAACGCCAATCGCGCCGTCGTAATCTGCCCATCCGTCACCGTCGCCGAAACGCCCACGCCCACCACCGCAATGTCCATCTCGTTCCGCGGAATGAAGCGTAGGTAGTGCGCCTTGAACCCCGCCGCCGGCTTCGGCAAGAAGAGGTCCACCAGGAACTCGCCCTCGCCCAGCGCGTTCTTCCCCGGCGCCACGCAAAAGTCCTCAACAGCAATCTCGCGAATGCCCCCCGGCCCCGCCACGCGCGCCACCGCCGAAAGCACAATCAACAGCGGCACCGCGTCCGCGCTCGGCGCCGCGTTGCACAGGTTTCCGCCAATCGAGGCGCGCCCCTGAATCGCCGTCCCGCCGATCAACGAAGCCACCTCCGCCAGCGCCGGATACTGCGCCCGCACATCCGCGTTCGTAGCAATCCGGATACACGGCACCGCCGCGCCCAGCCGCAGCCCGCCCTCTTCCATCCGGATCGAAAGCAGATCGGGGATCCGCTTCACATCCACCACCAGCGGTGCCTCCCGCCGGCCGCCCTTCATTTGTGCAAGCAAATCCGTCCCCCCTGCCAGCACGCGGGCAGCGGGGTTCCCGGCGAGCGCATGCACTGCCTCGTCGAGCGTCGTAGGCGCCACATAGTCGAACGGTTTCATCAAATGAATCGTACCAGAGGCACGACGCTCAAAAGTTGTAGCGCAGCCCCAGTATCGCGTGCGAATTCCGCCGGTACTGACCCAGAAAATCGTTCGTGTTTCCGCGAATGAGCGTCATGCTCGCCCGCGCCTGCCAGTGCGTCGAAAGCGTCTGTGTGTATTCCGATTTCACCCACGCACCCTCGCCGTTCTGCCGCAACGCCGCCTCGGCCGACACCGTCCGTTCCGCGCTGATCGTGTACGAAACCCGCGTCAGAAACGCCCGCGCCAAGCCGCGATCCGGCGCAAAGTCCAGCTGCGTCTTCTTCTCCGTCACCTGCTCGCCGGAGTACCCGCCCACGATGGTCCACTCCCCAATCGTCCGCTCCAACTGCACCACGTACAGCAAGTAATCATCCGCGTTCTTACTCGTCGAAGTGAAGTACCCGCCCTCGCCCTTCACCGTGAACCAAGGCAGCGGCACCGCCCCCGCCCCGCCATACATCCGCATCGGCGCGAAGCGATTGAACAACTCAATCCGCCCCGGCACAAACCGCCCATCCACCTGCGGCAGATGATTGTGGCCCTCGTAAAAAGCCAGCGCCATCTCATAGCCCTTGCCCAGGTAGTTCCACCGCACGCCCGTCTGCACGCCACCGGGCAACTCCGGCGCGCCCTGCCCCAGCGGTAGCGGAACCTGCAACGACGGCGGCAGCACCACCCACCGCTGATTCAACAACGGCGTGCGGCTCGGCGTGAACCGCGGCTGCAGCACAACATCCACCGTGTGCGCGCCCTTCTCAACGGTCAGCCGCGCCGCCATCACGCCCAGAAATTCGTTGTCAATGACGTTCAAAAAATCACGCGGCGCAAACCGGTCCAGCGGATTCAGAATATCCGCCTTCCCCCAGCGGATCGCCTGCTTCCCAATCTCAAACGTCACCGGCCCCTTATACGCCGTCGCCGAAAACCGCCGGAACGAAAACGCCGGCCGCAAAAAACCACGGTCCTGCCAATCGAATCGCGCGCTCCGCTCCGTCTGCCGATGACTGTCGCTCCGCGCGTCCAACGCCCCATTCAGCTTCAACCACGGCGTCAACTTGGCCGACGCCTCATACCGCAACAACGCATCGGCAATCACGCGCCCGCTGTCGTTGGCCGCCGTCTGCGGGAAGTACGAAGTGCGCAGATCCACGTACCCGCGCTGCTGAAAATCCTGCGCAAACGCCCCCAACCCAAACACCAATAAAACCGCGACTCTCATTCCCCGCGCCGCAACGATTGCAGCGTAAACAACTCATCCTTCAACGCCACGTTGTACTGCAGCTTGTCGGACTTCAACACCGTCCGCCCCTTCCGCCGCACGTCGAACATCTCCATCTCCAGCGCCGACCACACGCCATTCACTTTCTCAATCCGCCGGTAGTGCAGCTTCCGCACCAGTTGGTCCTTCGCGTACATCTCGTACTGCACCGGAAAATAAATGTCCTTCCGGAACCACATCACCACCCGGTTGTACTGCGACGATTTCCCCTTCTTCGGCGTCGATTCAATCTTCCAACACGCCTGCCCGTCCACCACTTCCTCGCCCAGCATCTTGAAATCGCTCTGATTCACATCGCGCTCTTCCAAGTCCTCATAGCTGAAATCGGTACCAAAAAACCGCGTCGACCGGTCCTGCAACGCCACCCGCCGGTCCCGCTGCAACTCCGGCAGCCACATCCACTGGTCCGACGCCCTGTCCGGATGATTCACAATCAACAGCGCCACACCCTTCACCTCCGGCGGGCTCACAAACCGCAGCAGCGCCTTGCTCTCGCCGTAGTTCCCCGACCGGTAAAACTGCCACCGCTTCTCGCTGTTCTTCCCATTCGGATTGAACACCTGCAGCACGCCCTCATACTGCTGCGTGTTGGAGCGATTCCGCTTCTGCGACTCCTCCACAATCTGCCGCGCGTCCTGCGCAAATGCCGCCGCGGCCAGCACAAAGATCCACTTATTCATATTCCAATGCCTCCACCAATCCCCCGCGCACGGCCTGTTCCGCCGGCCCCAGCGCCGCAAACAACGCCGCCCCAACAATCACCGGGAATAACCCCGCCGCCATCCCCCACGGGTATGTATAATCCAGCCGCAACCCCGCAATATCGCGCGCCGACATCTCCAGGCTGTAGTAAAGCGCCACCGATCCAAAGAACAGCCCCACCACCAGCCCGATCACGCCAATCGCAATCGCCTCCAGCCAAATCGTCCGCCGCACCTGGCTCCGCAACGCCCCCACCGCCTGCAGCACGCCCAGCTCCCGCCTCCGGTCCGTGATCGATACCGTTAAGGTATTGATGATCCCCAATATTGCCACCAGCACCGCCACCGCCAGCTGAATGTAGGTCAGCCCGAACCACTGATCGGTGATCTTGATGATGTACGTCTTCAAGTCCTGATTCGTGAAAATGAACAGCCGCGTCTTCCCCGCCAGCTTCTCTTCAATCCGCGCCTTCATCGTCGCCAGAGGCGTCTTGCCGTCCAGGTAAAGCCGCACCACGTTAATCGAATCGTCGTTCCAATACTTCACATAAACCGCCCGGTCCAACAGCACCGAACCCTTCTGGTCGCTATAGTCCCGCACAACCCCCACCACCGGCAGCGACAGTCGCCCGTTCGGCGTGTTCAGTTCCAACGGCTCGTTGTACTTCACCTTGTACAGCTCCGCGAAATTATCGGAGACGATAAAACCCTTCCCCTCCGCCGCCAGCCGGTACATTGTCTTGCTATCGCCCTGAATCGCCGGCAGGTACGACTCCGGCCGCAAATTCGCCACGTCGATCGACACAAACATCACCGGGTTGCCCTGAAACATGATGCGTGAATTCCGCACCACCTGCGTATACGCCACGCCCGGAATCTGCCGCACTTCTTCAGCAAAACCCGCTGGAAACCGGAACGAGCGGTCCGTGATGTTCTGCGTCGGCGTCAGGAACATGTCCGGGTTCAACGCAATCCGCATCCACTCTTCAATCGAGTTATAACTCGCCCGCGCCATCCCGCCCAGCGAAATCACCAGCGCAATCGAAAGCGCCAATGCCGACACCGCGCCCGACGTCCGCCGCGGCGATTGAATCAAGCTATCCGCCGCCAACGTCCCCTCCACGGGCCGCAGGAACTTCATCACCGGCCGGATCGCCCGGCTCAACCACAGCGCCATCGTCGGCACCAGCAGCAGCCCCGCGATCACCGTCAGAAAATAGCCCGAGTAGAAAATAATCCGGTTCTGCGCAAAGAACAGACAGAAAAACACAACCACAAACAGCCCCGCCGCCACCTGCCGCCGCACCCGGTTCTCCCCGGCCGACAGCTGCTGATACCGCCCCTTTTGCAACGCCTGCACCGGGTCCACCCCAGCCGCCGCGCGCGCCGGGATCCACGCCGCAATCACACTCGTCACCACACCCATCACCAGCGCGCCAAACAATAGCCGCGGGTCCGACGAAACCTCATCGGCCTTCTGCGCCACCCCATAAATCTCGCCCAGAAAATTCCCCAGCGAAGCCGAAATCGCCCTCGCAATCAACAGGCCGAACAACAAGCCAACCCCCGCGCCAATCAACCCCAGAATCGCGCTCTCCGTCAGAAACAGCGCCTGAATCTGTCCCCGCGTCGCCCCCAGCGCGCGCACAATCCCAATCTCGCTCCGCCGCTGCGTCACCGCGATCGCAAACGAGTTGTAGATGATAAACATCCCAATAAACAGCGCAAACAAACTCGTAATGTTCGCCAGCATCCCATACACGCTCGACAGCGATTCAAACTGCTTTCCGCGCGCCGATGGCGACTCCACCTCGTACCCCGCCCCCAGCATCCCGCTCAACTGCTTCTGCAAATCCGGAACCGCCACGCCCTCGTTCGCCGCCAAGTCAATCCGGTCAAACTTCCGCCCGCGCCCAAACACCTTCTGCGCGGCGTAAATATCCATAATCGCCAGGTTCCCGCCAAACGCGCTCGTCAGCCCGCTCGACTTCATAATCCCGCGCACCGTGAAAGTCCGCGGCCCATCCATCGCCGCCAGCGTAATCTTCGAATTAATCGCCAGCCCATTCGCCGCCGCAAACTCCCGCGTCACCATCAGCGAATCCGGCTGCGCAATAAACACCAGCGGGTCTTCGATAACCGTGTCGTCGCCCTCTTCCAGATCGTAATCCCGCAGCCCCCGGTCCCCCGTCATATCCACGGCCAGCACCAGAATATTCCCCTGCGACTTCAGGTTCAGATTGACCACAGCCTCAATCACCGGCACCGCCACCCGCACGCCCGGCACCGCCTGCACCCGCTCCAACACCTCTTCATCAAAGCCCGACTCACCCGCCGTAATCTGCAACTGCGTCGCGCCCGCAATCCGGTCCACCGTCTTGTTAAACGCCGACAGCACCGACTGGTTCGCCGTATGCATCCCCACAAAAACTGCCACGCCCAACACGATACCCGCCATCGTCAAAACGGTGCGCAGCAGGTGCTTCCGCACGTACTGCCAGCTGATGAGCTTAAGGAGCCTCATCCCTTTTTGTCCATCACAATGTGGCCATCTTTCAACGCAATCTGCCGCGGACAGGACTCTGCCACCCCACGGTCGTGCGTCACGATCAACACCGTCGCCCCCAGCCGCTCATGCAGCTCCCGGATCAGCCCCAGAATCTCCACGCCCGTATTCGAATCCAGATTCCCCGTCGGCTCATCCGCCAGCAAAATCGGCGGATAAACGGACAATGCCCGCGCAATCGCCACCCTCTGCCGCTCGCCGCCGGAAAGCTCCTCCGGCACATGGTCCAGTCGTTTTTCCAGCTTCACCAGCGACAGCAACTCCCGCGCCCGGTCGTTGATCTTCGCCGCCGGCCACCCGCGCAAATGCAGCGGCAGGCTGACGTTCTCCAAACAACTCAACGTCGGCAGCAAGTTGAAAAACTGAAATATGAAGCCAATCTTGTCCCGGCGAATCCGCGTCAGCTCATCGTCGGAGATCCCCCGCAGCAACGTACCGTCGATGCGGATGTCTCCTTCACTCGGCCGGTCCAGCCCGCCGATCAAATTGAGCAGCGTCGACTTTCCCGATCCCGAAGGGCCGACAAGCGAAACCATCTCGCCTTTTTCAATATGCAGGTTCACTGCGTCGAGTGCGATTACCTGACGTTTTCCGTCGAATCGCTTGGAAACGCTACTGAGCGAGATCATGTCACTACAGTCCTCATGATGACACGCGAAGAACATCCGGTTCATAATCAGCAGAGCAGATAAAAATTTATGGCGTTGCCGTACCTGGTCGGGCAAGTAAAAGATAGTGGCGTCGCGCTGGCCGTATTGCTCGTATCTCTAGGGGTACGCCGCTGGATGCTCCGTCGCCTCGAAGGCGTCGCCCGCGAAAACCCGAAGTCCTTTGCCGGCACCCTCCGCGAAGGCCTCGGCACGCCCAGCCTTCTCTGGTGCCTCGTCCTCACCGTCGACGCGCTCCTCGGCGCGCTCGATCTCTCCCCCAAAGCCGAACGCGTCGGCCACGTCCTCGTCGTCAGCTTCCTCATCCTCAGCCTCACCATGGTCGCCAGCACCATCGTGACCCGCACCCTGCAAAAGTACGGCGAACTGCACGCGCTCCCCTTCGCCGTCGCCGGCCTCTCCCGCACCCTCACCCAGGTCATCGTCTTCTCCCTCGGTCTGGTGATCTTTCTCAGCTACCTCGGCATCTCGCCCACGCCGCTCATCACCGCCTTCGGCGTCGGCGGCTTAGCCGTCGCTCTCGCCCTGCAGGACACCCTCGCCAACATCTTCGCCGGCGTGCACATCTTAATCGAACGCCCCATCGCCGTCGGCGATTTCGTCCGCCTCAGCGCCGAAGAAGAAGGCACCGTCTCCGACATCGGCTGGCGCACCACGCGCCTGCTCACCGGCGCAAACAGCACCGTCGTCATCCCCAACAAAACCATCACCTCGGGCAACCTGCTGAACTACTCCATGCCCAACCTCGAAGTCGGCGCCTGGGTCCCCGTCCTGTTAGCCCTCGATGCCGACGTCGAAAAGGCTGAACGCATTGCCCTCGCCGCCGCGCTCGCCACCGAAGGCGTCCTCGCCGAACCCGCCCCCGCCTTCACCGTCGACCCCGGCATGACGCCCACCCACCTGCAATACCGCCTGTCCTTCCGCGTCCCCCGCCAAATACAGGCCGGCCTCATCAAGACGCAAATCCTCCGCCGCGTGCTCGAAGGCTTCCGCGCCGAAGGCGTCCCACTCCCGGAAGTCCGGCCTCGTTAGAACTACTGAACCGGCCCAGTCCCCTGCGGCGCCTGCGGCTCAATGTGAATCTCCCCGAAGGCCGATTCATACTGGCTGATGTTCTGCTGCAGAACATTCACCAGCGCCTTGGCCTGCTGCGGGCTCAAATAAACGCCCTGGAAATTCTGAATATTCACCACGTCCGGCGAATTCTGCGAGACCAGTCCGAACATCAGAAAAAAGTCCCACAGATTCGCGCGCACTTGCACGCTGTTCGCGTAGCCTTCGCGATAATCAGGGCCGTTGAGCAATTGGATTTTGGGTGCGGTATTGGGGTTCATAACGAAAAAGGAGCGCATAAGCGCTCCTGTCTCTCTTTATTATTGCTTACGGACTTAGTGGATGGGATGGCGGGGACGACGGGGCTCGAACCCGCGACCTCCGACGTGACAGGCCGGCGCTCTAACCAACTGAGCTACGTCCCCGTCCTTAAAACGTCCGTTCTTTAAGAATAGCACAGGACAACCCGGAAACAAAACCTCCCGTGGGAGAATCGAAGGGTGCGTATGCGATTCTCCCTCCTCGCCATCCTCATCCTCCTCACCGCCTGTAGCGAAAAGCCCGTCGAAAAACCCAAAGAATCCTCCCCCCGCCTGCCCAAGATCACCCACTTCTACGGCAACGCCGCCTCCGTCCCCAAAGGCGAAAGCCTCACCCTCTGCTACGGCACCGAAAACATCGACTCCGTCACCATCACCCCCTCCGACGACAAAGACCTCCGCCCCGCGCTCAATCGCTGTATCGCCCACCGTCCCACCAAAGACACCACCTACGTCATGACCGCCAAAGGCCCCGGCGGCGAGACCACCGCGTCCTTCTCCGTCCGCATCGGCCCCTCCTCGCCCGGTAACAAAGAGCGCGTGCTCATCCAAAGCTTCCTCTCCCTCGGCGCCGGCCCCTTCAATGCCGGCGCCCGCGTCCAACTCTGCTACACCACCGATGGCGCCACCGCCGTCTCCGTCCAACCCGCCGCCCCCGCCAAACTCGTCCCCGGGACCAACCAGTGCTTCGTCGTCAGCCCCGATAAAACCACCACCTACGTCCTCTCCGCCACCGCCGCCGATGGCGCCTCAGATCGCATGCAAGTCACCGTGCCTGTACACTAGCCCCCGAAAAGGATATAAATAATCCACTATGTCTGAATCCCGACGGTTGTTCCTGCAGGGCGGCGCCCGCGCTTTATCCGTGGCGGCAATGGCAAAGGAGGTCCTGGCCCAGACATCCGGCGCCTCGGCCACCGGCCTTCCCACCCGCGTCCTCGGCCGCACCGGCCAGCGCGTCTCCATCCTCTGCCTCGGCGGCTGGCACATTGGCTCCGTCAAAGATGACAACGAAGCCATCCGCATCATGCACGCCGCCATCGACGAAGGCATGACCTTCTTCGATAACGCCTGGGATTACCACGACGGCCACTCCGAAGAGGTAATGGGCAAAGCCCTCGCCGGTGGCAAACGCCAGAAGGTCTTCCTCATGACCAAGAACTGCGAGCGCGATTACGCCGGGTCAATGAAGAACCTCGACGACTCTCTCCGCCGCCTCCAGACCGACCACCTCGACCTCTGGCAGTTCCACGAAATGGTCTACGATAATGACCCCGATTGGGTCTTCGAAAAAGGTGGCCTCAAAGCCGCCCTCGAAGCCAAAAAAGCGGGCAAAGTCCGCCACATCGGCTTCACCGGCCACAAGGACCCGCGCATCCATCTCAAGATGCTCGCCAAGCCCTTCGACTGGGACACCGCCCAGATGCCCATCAACCTGCTCGACAATTTCTACCGCTCCTTCCAGCGCGAAGTCGTCCCCGTCTGCCTCAAGAAAAACGTCGGCGTCATTGGCATGAAAGGCCTCGCCGGCGGCGGCACGCAAGGCCGCCTGATCGAAAAACTCGGTATGACCGCGGTCGACTGCTACAACTACTGCCTCTCGCTCCCCGTCACCGCCCAGGTCGTCGGCATCACCACCATGGCCCAGCTCAAAGAGGACATCGCCCTCGCCCGCAACTTCAAGCCCCTCGAAGCCGCCGCCCGCCAGTCGCTCCTCTCCAAAGTGAAGGACGAAGCCAGCGACGGCCGCCACGAACTCTTCAAATCCGCCAAAACCTACGACGGCCCGCACCACCGCAAACAGCACGGCTTCGACATCGGCTAACCATGCGCCTCCTCCTCGCGTTTCTCCTAATGCTGCCCCTCGCCGCGGCCGAGCCCGGCTTCGTCTCCCTGTTCGATGGAAAGTCGCTCGACGGCTGGTTCATCGTCAATAAGATGGGGCCCGGCTTCCTCGTCCGCGACGGCCTCATCGTCTGCCCCTTCGAGGGTGGCCAGAAGCTCATGACCGCCAAGGAATACGCGAACTTCGTCCTCCGCATCGAGTACAAACTCGAACAGGACGGCAACAACGGCATCGGCATCCGCGCCCCCCGCGACGGCCACACCTCCACCCTCGGCATGGAGATCCAGATCCTCGATCAAACCGGCCCCAAGTACAAGCCCATGCGCTTGAAACCCGAGCAGTACACCGGCTCCATCTACGACGTCTGGCCCGCTCGCACCGGATTCCTCAAGAAACCAGGCGAATGGAACGAACAGGAGATCCGAGCCGACGGTCGCCGCATCACCATCACCCTCAACGGCGCCATCATCCTCAACGCCGATCTCGACGACGTCCGCGAACCCGAAGTCTTAAAGAAGCACCCCGGCCTCGCCCGCAAGTCCGGCCACATCGTCCTACTCGGCCATCAGGCCCACGTCGAGTTCCGCAACATCCGCATCAAAGAACTCCCATAACCGCCACCCGCCCCGCCCGTTCAGCCCCGGCCGCTAGCCCGCTAGCTCCGCGCCCGCCCGCCCAAGCCCCCGCCCGCCCGCCCAAGCCCGCCCGCCCCGCCCGGGGACACTCTGATCCCCAGTCCGATATGCCCCCCTGTCCGAAACGAAGGGTGTCCCCCAAGCCCGCCCGCCCGCCCCAGCCCGCCCAAAATCCCCCCTCAAACCCGCCCCTTAACCGCAACCCCCATCGGGTGCTCCCCCAGCGCCTCCGCCACGCTCTCCCGGTCCACCAACGGCCGGTTCTGGCTCACCTTCCATTTCCCTTCCCACCGCGCAACAGGAATCTCAATCCCCGTAATCGCCCCCAACAGCTTGTCGATATACGCCCCCGGAGCATCGTCAATACTCCACGGCTCCGCCCGCTGCCCCTCAAAGTGCGCGGTCAAATCCGCCACCACCGCCCGCAACCGCTCAACATCAGTAAAAGTCCGCACCGTCCCATGCGCATGCACGGCAATGTAATTCCAAGTCGGCACTACCCGCGGATCATCGGCCTTCGTCGCATAAAACCCCGGCGAAACATAATGCTGCGGCCCCTGAAAAATGGCAACCGCCGCCATCCCATCCGCGCCCGCCAACGGGTTCCCCCGCGCCACATGTCCCACTAAAACGCCATCCCGCAACAACAGCGGCACGTGCGTCGCCTCCATCCCGTCCCCCAACATCACCACCAGCGTCGCCAGCGGAAACTCCCGCAGCAACGCCTCCATCACCTCCGGCCGGTCCTCCCGAAACAGCGGCGGCGTATACATCGCCTAGAACAGAATCCTAACCCGCAGCGTCCCCGGCACAGACTCCAGCCGCTTCTTCAACCGCAACGACTTCGCCCGCTCCCCGGCCTCAATATCAATCACCACATACCCAATATTGGGATCCGTCTGCAAATACTGCCCGGCAACGTTGATACTGTCTTCCGAAAAAATCGCATTAATCGACGACAGCACGCCCGGCTGGTTCCGATGAATATGCAGCAGCCTTTGCTGCCCCGGATGCGCCGGCAACGACACCTCCGGAAAATTCACCGCCGAAAGCGTCGACCCGTTATTGCTATACCGCAACAACTTCCCCGCCACCTCCAGCCCGATATTCTGCTGCGCCTCCATCGTGCTCCCGCCCACATGCGGCGTCAGAATCACGCGGTCCAGCCCCCGCAACGGCGAGTTGAACATGTCCCCCGTCGTCTTTGGCTCCGCCGGAAAAACGTCAATCGCCGCCCCGCCAATATGCCCCGCCCGGATCGCCGCCGCCAGCGCGTCAATGTCCACCACCGTCCCCCGCGACGCGTTCACCAAATGCGCGCCCGTCTTCATCCGCCCCAATTGCATCGCGCCAATCATCCCCTGCGTCTGCGGCGTCTCCGGCACATGCAGCGTCACCACATCGGAATGCTGCAACAACTCATCCAGCGTCCCCACCGCCCGCGCATTTCCCAACGCCAACTTCGACTCCACATCGAAGTAAGCAACCTTCATCCCAAACGATTCCGCCAGCAGCCCCACCTGCGTGCCAATATGGCCATACCCAACAATCCCCAGCCGCTTCCCCCGCACCTCATACGACCCCGCCGCCGACTTGTCCCATTCCCCCCGATGCGCCATCGCGTTCTTCCGCGGAATCCCCCGCATCAGCATCACCGTCTGCGCCACAACCAACTCCGCAACACTCCGGGTGTTCGAAAACGGCGCATTAAACACCGGAACCCCCCGCGACTTCGCCGCCCCCAGTTCCACCTGGTTGGTGCCAATGCAGAAGCACCCCACCGCCGTCAGCCGCCGCGCGTGTTGAATGGCGCGCTCAGTCAAATGCGTAGCCGACCGCAGACCAAGAAAAAAGGTGTCCGCCAGTGCATGTTCCAACTCCGCGCCCGCCAGCGCGCCCTTATGTGTCTCAATCCAGCTATATCCGTCTGCGCGGAAAGCTTCAGCGGCGCTGGGGTGTATGCCCTCCAGCAGCAAGATCTTCATCTTGCTTTTGTCGAGCGACGTGCGTCCCATGTATAAATCCCATTATAGAGGCCCCGGCGCCCGCCTGTCCCCAAACCTACGCCCGCCCCGTCCGCGCCCGGTTCATCCCCGCCTCCAACCCCCGCAGCCGCTCCATCACCTCCCCAAACTCCGGAACCTCCCCAAAAATCATCTCCCCCATCGCGTCATAGTCCCGCCGCAACGCTCCCATCTGCTCCTCCGGCGGCAGCAGTCGCACCGTCCCCGGTACAGCCAGCTCATACCGAGCCTTCTTATCCGGATAGAACCGCATCTTAAACGCCACCACCTGCGCCAGCGTCTCAAAATCCCCCGCCGCCATCACCCACGCCTCACTCCCCGCCAGCTGATACAAGTCGTAATAATGCCGCGAATACCGCTCCGGCAAACGGTCCGGCCGGTGCGCCTGCTGATGCAAAATCGTCACCTTCTCCAAGAAAATTTCCGCTGGTGAGGGATTCTCTGTAATTTTCCATGTGGCGGTACTACTACCTGGGAGGCTGGGGCGTAGCCTTTGTCGGGCACGATCGAACAGGTGCAGATTAAAGTGACCTTGACGAGGTAGTCGCCGACTTGCCGCTGAATCGGGTGGTCTCTGCTTGCCGATCATTTTCAAGGTGAGCTTGCCTATGCGGTCTGGGCTTACCCGTTTTTCAGGCCGCAGACGTCGGTAGTGCCTTCGGCGTGCGTGCGAAGGGCGTGTTTCTAAAACAGCTTGGGTGGCGGGATAGGGCTATGATTAACCCATGCCGCAATATTAGAGGCGAGATGGATCTTGGCTTCCCGGACTCTGGCACTCATCTGCTGGTTGTTAGCTATATCTTCTCGTATTCGATCTAACAACTTCGGGATGTACTCATCTACTATCGAGATCAGTTCTAGATCGATCCCGCCTCGATCGAGCGATGAACCAAACAATATGTTCTCTATCAAGATGATATGACGATCAGGGAAGTTCAAATGGGTGCTCCAATTGTCTGATTCACCTCCGGCGACCATTTTGCGAAGGGCCTTCCTTGCATTCTCCAGATGCCGGTTCTCGACAAAAATGACAGCCATTCCCCCAAAACAAAAATAGTTGCCCTTCTTAGCGCCCTCCTTGTAATAGTCCAATGCCTTCTGATTATCTTCTCGGACGCCGAATCCAAACCGGTAAATGTCCCCGATTCTTTCATATGCCATTGGTGATCCCAAGCGTGCGGCGTCCCGATATAGCTTAAGAGCTTCGACGTGGTCCTCAATGTAGCCCTGGAGTCCCAAGTAGTGCTTGTCGGCTTCATCGAGAATTGTGTCCCATGGCTCAGCTTTTGGTTCCTCTTCGATAGCAAAGCAGGCGAACTCGGAATCGTCCGGTGTTAAGAGGTCGTCAGTGCGATCAGAGGTGGAAGGACTCGCCGACAAGCCCGGGTGAATTGCGGCTATTATTTTGATGACATCCGAAACGGACGCTCGGAAGAATTCACGGTTCTCAGACAGTCGAAGTCCCGCGGAAGCCAGCCTAGTATGCACGAATGCTTCGGCTGCATCACAATCGTGAAAAAAATCCTCATACACGACGATGAAGGGTGTTGCCACGCCGGTAACACCGGACAATTCGCTCGCCCGATCAGCAGGCTGTCTAGTCGTCTTGCCGACTTTTACCAGTCCAGGCATTGCACTATTCGCCAGTACATAAAGGTATCCAGAAGCCATTGGCGTTGATTATGTCACACGCCGTTCGAAGCGTCATCTGTCTTTGCGGGGAGCGGGGTCATGACCTTCCTTGCGTAATTGAGTATGGGCATATCGGCTACACGCGCTGGATGCCAGGTGGCTCAGTTGTGTTCT
>CAMATG010000003.1 GCA_945860645.1 Candidatus Sulfopaludibacter sp. SbA3
TGACCCACAAAAACGCATGCTAGAAGTGGTTATAGGAGGATATTTCCTATGCCATCCATGGACGCTAAATACAAACGTGCCATGCAAGCCAGAATCAACGGAGCCAAGTCCAAGGGCGCCAAAACCGCCGAAGGCCAGCACCGCACCCGGACTGCGTCTCTCCAACACGGCCTCTACGCCACCCCGGACACGCTCCGCCACACCGTAGACCCCAATCTCTACGAGGATTTCCGCCGCGAAATCCAAGCCGTCTGGGGCGAAGCCAACCGCCACATCACCACCCGCGTCAACCATCTGGTGTCTCTGATGTGGGAGATGGATCGCCTCATCGCCACCCGCCGCCAATACATGGAAGAGATGTTCCAGTTATACGGCGCCAGCGTCAGCGACATCGAAGTCCTGGTCAGCCAAAAAGGCGACATCCTCGAGCGAATCGACGCAAGAATCCGGCGTCTAAATCTGGAAATCTCCAGAATCGAGCGCGACCTCGTCCACCTGAAGAAAAACACGGCCCAGCAAGGACCCTCCCACAAGCCCTTGCAAACAAACACAAAACCATTTTCCACAGGGCCGTGCTACCAGGAAACTCCGGACCAGGAATCCCCGGAGCCTCGGGTTTCCCCGGTACCCACGCCGGAAATATCCACCGAAGGAAGCTCACAAGCACCCAAAATGCCCGACACGGCCACCAAAATCTAATCCCAAAACGCCCTGACCACACCCGAAGTGTGCCCAAAATAACCAAATGCCCGCCAAAGACAAGTTCGTCGACTACTGCATCGACCTCTTCGCCCCCCTCGGCCGCATCGACTCCCGCTACATGTTCGGCGGCTGGTGCCTCTACTGCAACGGCACCGTCTTCGCCTTAATCGCCGACGGCGCCGTCTATCTCAAGGGCGACGCCAAAAATATCCCCCAGTTCGAAGCCCGCGGCTGCAAACCCTTCCAACCCTTCCCCGACAAACCCGGCACCATGAAGTACTTCCAGGCCCCGCCCGAGATCTTCGAGGACCCCGACGCCTGCCAACAATGGGCCACCGGCGCCATCAACGCTGGCTCTCGTCCTTATACTGCTCGAAAATCGCGTCAAACTCCCAGTGCGCCCCGGCAAAAATCTCCAAAAGCCGCGGATCAAAATGCGCCGGCGAAGTCCTCCCGTCGCCCTCCAAAATAATCCGGCACGTCGACTCATGGTCGATCCCTCGCTTATAACTCCGCCGGCTCCGTAGCGCATCGTAATGATCGCTCAGCATCACAATCCGCCCCGAAATCGGAATCTGGTCCCCGCTCAACCCGTGCGGATACCCGCTCCCGTCCCAATGCTCGTGGTGCGTCAACGCAATCTCCCGCGCCATATCCAGCAACCGGGAACTCGACCCCTCCAACAGGCTCGCCCCAATCAGAGTGTGCGACTCCATCACCTGCCGGTCCCCGCCGTCGAGCGATCCCCGCTTCCGAATCAAATCGTCCGGAATCGCAATCTTTCCCACATCGTGCATCGGCGCCGCCCGGAAAATCAGCACCTGATCGTCGTCCGCCCACCCCAAATGCCGGGCCAAGACCTTCGCGTAGTGGCTCACCCGTTGAATGTGCGCTCCCGTCTCCTGGTCTTTGTAAACCGACGCCCGCGTCAGCCGCAGCACCGTATCGTAATACGCCTCTTCCAGCTCCTGCGAACGCCGCCGCTCCAGCTCCAGCGCAAACTCCGTGTCAACGCGCGCCGCCCGGCCCAAGGCACGCGCCGCCCTCAGCTCTTTCTTCAAGGACTTCTGGAGTTCTTCCAACTCCCCGATTCGCGCCATCGCTTCAGCAAGCGTCGCTGGCGGGTCCTTCAATGCCTTCCCGTTCTCTCTCGCCATCTTCGCGTCAAGTCTACACGATTCGACTAGTTCCCTAGCCGGAAGTTATCTCCCAAATAAATCTTCTTCACTTCTGGATCCTGGCCCAACTCACTCGGCGACCCCGTCCTGAATATTTTCCCATTATTGATGATGTACGCCCGGTCCGTCACCGCCAGCGTCTCCCGTACGTTATGGTCCGTAATCAGAATCCCGATCCCGCTCCGCTTCAGATCGAAGATGATCCGCTGCAGCTCTATTACCTGTATCGGATCAATTCCGGAAAAAGGTTCGTCTAATAGCAAAAAAGATGGCTCGATCACCAGACTCCGCGCGATCTCCGTCCGCCGCCGTTCTCCGCCCGACAGCATGTACCCCTTCGACCCCCGCACCGTCTCCAACCCCAGCTGTTCCACCAGCCGGTTCATCCGCTCCCGCCGCTGCCGCGCGTCCAACGGTAACGTCTCCAGAATCGCCATCAGGTTCTCTTCCACCGTCAGTTTCCGGAAAACGCTCGCCTCCTGCGGCAGATACGAAATCCCCCGCCGTGCCCGCCTGTACATCGGCAGGTTCGTGATGTCGTCGCCGTCCACCGTCACCTGCCCCGAATCCGGGCTGATCAGGCCAACGATCATGTAGAAACTCGTGGTCTTCCCCGCGCCATTCGGGCCCAACAGCCCAACCACTTCTCCCTGCGCCACGTTCACGGAAACGTTGTCCACCACCTTCCGGCCGCGGTACGACTTCGAGATTTCCTTCGTCTCCAGAACACGCATCACTTGGTCTTCTTCTTTCGCTTCAGCCGGCTCTCCGTCGGCTCGCTCTCCGCGCCGTCCACCAGCAACCTATCATTGTCCGCGAAAAACGTGATCATCTGCCCGCGCGTCGTTCCCTGCACCGAATCGGTGAACACCGGCGTCCCGCCCGTCAGCACAACCTTGCTCTCCGCCACCTCATACACCGCGTGGTCGCTCTTGCCCGTCCGTGTCTTGTCCGGCGCCGTCTGCAGAATATCAACCTTCCCATCCGCATTCGCCCGCTGCAACGAGTTCCCCTCGTCCTGCGGCGTCTTCGGATCGTCCTTGGTGAACCAAGCCCGCAGCTCTTCGCTCTTCACCTTCAACTCCCCGCGAATCAGCGACACCCCGCCCCGGTAATAGGCGACTTTCTCGGCGTCTTTATAATCCATCTCCGGCGCCCGCACCAGCGTGAACAACTGCGCCACCGGCCCCTTCGCCCCCGCCTTCGGCCGCTCCCGCGTCTGCGTGAACACCTTCCCGCTCGCCTGCAAAACTTGTGCCTTCCGGTCGATCGTAATCGTCTCGGCTTCCACCTTATCGGCGCCCTGCCACAACATCGCCCCGCCCTCGTACCGGATCCAGGTGTTCTGCTTCTGCGTGGTCATCTTCGCCGCCCGCGCCTGAATCGTCTCGCTCGAATCAATCAGCGACGACTTCGGCTTGTTCGTCTTCTTCTCCGGCAGCCGCGTCGAAACCACGCGATCGGTCGCCACCATATCGCCCGTCTTCTGGTCCAGCTCAATCACCGCCGCGTCCGTCGACCCGGTCGGATCCCAGATCCGGGCCGTGCCCTGCAGCGTGATGTGCTCGGTGGCCTGCTGCAACTTCGCATGGTCCGCCTTCGCCCGCCGATCACCTTCCTCGTACTGGAAGTTCGTCCACTGTTCCAGCTGGCTCATATCCCCCGTCTTCGGGTCGAACGTTGCCAACAGATCCTCCGACGAAGTCTTCGAATCCGGATTCACCGGCTTGCCCTTCTCCGCCGGCTTGCCCTTGGTCAACGTCGTCACCTTCGACGCCCGGAACTTCTCCAGCTGATTCTTCGGCCCGTAGTTGATCCAGAACCGCTCGCCGTTCATCTTCCGGTAGCGCTCCGTGGCCAGCTTCGGTAGGAACTCGATCTCCCCCGGCGTCTGCGTGACAACGGTGTCAATCTCCTCGCCACCGGGCTTCATCGCCAGCTCCACAATGTCGGAGCGCATAATCCGCGTCGCGGTCTTCGGCGGCACGGATTCAACCGTCGTGGCGCCACGCGCGAGAGCCTTCTTCAAAACCGATTCGCCCTGCGGCGTCTCAAAGTCCATGTCCACGTGCTGCGCCGTCACCGTCGTCCGCCCGGCATCGGAAGTGTTCACCAGCCGCGCGTTCCGCTCGCCCTCAATCCGGTTAATCGTGTTCTTATCCGCAAACCGCATCACCAAATGATCCGCGGCGTATTCTAAAATCCGCTTCGGCTGCTTGTCCTCGCCCTTGGCGTTCTCAGCCTCAACAAGGTCAATCTCGCCCTCCGCCAGCGTCACCACCGACGCCCCGGCATTCAGCGTCAGCGTTTCCCGCGTCAACCGCGACCACTGCTTCAAATAGATCTTCGATTCCTGTTCCCGGTACGACAGCGCCCCAGCGGCGATCTTCATCGTCTTCTTGCCCTTCGTCCAAGCGAGGTCGACGTCCTTGTGCATCTGCAACTCGCGCAGCGCCGGATCATACGTCGCGCCAACGGCCGAACCGCGCGAGTTCTCAAACTCAAACTCCGCCTTGCGGTCCGTGTTCACCTTGCCCGTTTGCGTGCTGTAGGTCACCCCGGAAGTCTTGATATGGACCAGCCTGTTCTTGGCCTCCGGATCGGACTTGAAGCCCATGGTCATGTTGACCTCGCCATCGGCGAACATCACGCCATCTTCGGTCCGCAGCTCGGCCTTATCGGATTGGATCAAGTCGTACGCCGAATCGTCTTTGTGAAAAACCTTCACTTCAACAAACTTCAAGTCCACGCGGGGCGGATCGGAGTGCTGGGAGAACTCCTTCGCCTTCACCTCGGCGATGGTCTTGTCTCCGGAGGTCTGCGTCCACACCCAACCGCCATCGGCGCGTGCCTGCAACCCATCCGGGAGAGAGGGGGGACGTTTCGGAGCGGCTTTGGTTTGTGCGGCTTTCTGCTGTTGGAACACCCAGCCAACGGCAGCGGCCAAAGCCAGGCAGCACACCAGCAGGAGCCACCCTGTGCGGCGCATGAACCTTCAGGGTACCATCGGGCATATATGTACCGGACGATCGCGGACTTTACACAAGACTTCGCCTACGAACGCGGCATGACCCGCAAGCTCTTCGATAACCTGACGCCCGCCAGTCTGGCGCAGCCCGTCAGCCCCGGTGGCCGCACGCTGGGCACGCTCGCCCGGCACATCATCCATACCTTGGTGGAGATGCCCGGCGTAGCCGCCATCACGGTGGAGGCGGTGCCGGAAGAAGGCACGCTGGGCGAGCAGTACAGCGCCACGGCCGAGAGGCTGAACGACGCCATCGCGGCC
This sequence comes from Candidatus Sulfopaludibacter sp. SbA3, assembly GCA_945860645.1. Classification (GTDB taxonomy): domain Bacteria; phylum Acidobacteriota; class Terriglobia; order Bryobacterales; family Bryobacteraceae. Next base: position 5,167 of record CAMATG010000003.1, read on the forward strand.
CAGTGGACCGACGCCGGTCTGGCGGAGGAAGTGCCCATGTACGGCGGCGAGATGTGGAAGCGCTCCCAAGTCCTGAACGCCCTGGTGAAGCACGAAGTGCACCACCGCGCGCAGATGACGGTGCTGATGCGCCAGGCCAGCCTCCTCGTCCCCGGCATCTACGGCCCTGCCGCGGAAGAGTGGGAAGCAATGGGCCTCCCGCCCCACCCGTAGAAACGGAGCTTTGAAATGCCGGATTTGGAAATCTCCTACGAAGCGAATGGTAGCCAACTCGTCGCGCGGATGACATGTACTGGACCTCCGCCTATGACACGCAGCAACAATCGTGGCTGGTATGGAAAGTCGCGCTGGATTGACTGGCGCTGTAACTGGAGATTGAGTGTTGACGCAAGCTTCCTTGCGGATGCTCTCTCCCCGAACCAGGGCAACAGCCGAATGGAAGAAGTAGCGCGGGTTGAGTGCCAGCCCCTTGACGATACGTGCGCTACCATCTTCCTCGAACACGAGACACTCGAGATTCGCTTCGACATTCCAGACTGCATTGTGGAGTTTAACGAAGGTGGCTGGGGCTGCAACACGGTTGTCCCTGTGGCCTTCCGCGGAGATCCATATACACTGCGACCCCGTCTCCTTACGCACCCTCCGGATGCGCATTCAACACTTCGAAGATCCGAGACTGGAATAGATTTTCTGTATGGCTCCGCGACTACCACGTTCGAAGTCGGCCACCTGGCTTACACAGAGAAACATCTGGAGGTCCTGCGAAAACGACAGCAATTTCTTGACTGGTGTCGTGGCAACGGATAATCTCATTTTCGCGCCATTCCTGAAAGCCTCTTTCTAAACCCCGCCTACCTCCGCGCGTTGGCTGTGTTGTCATAAATCCTATGACCTGGCGCGCACTTCTCTTCCTTCCCATGCTCTGTCTGGCGCAGCCTGCCAGACAGCCGTTCCCTGTCGTTGAAACCGGTATCCCCGAACTTCGCGCCGCCCTTGCCGCCGGCCGCACTACTTCCCGCGAACTCGTCACCCAATACCTGACGCGCATCGCGCTCTACGAAAACAAGCTCCACGCCGTCATCACGGTGAACCCCAAGGTCCTCGAAGAGGCCGATGAACGCGATCGCGAACGCGCCCAGGGCCGCGCGCGGGGGCCGCTTCACGGCATCCCCATCGCGCTCAAGGACAACATCCTCACTCGCGGCATCGTTACCACCGGTGGCGCGCTGGCGTTCGATAATTACCTGCCGCCCTACGACGCCACGCTCGTCAAAAACCTGCGCGACGCCGGGGCCATTATCATCGCCAAAACCACGCTCACCGAACTCGCCAACTGGACCGCCGGCGCGCCATCACCGATGATCGGCAACTTCAACGCCGTGCGCGGCTTCGCCTACAACCCCTATGACCCTCGGCGCGATCCGCGCCCCGGCATCAATAACGACGGGCGTCCCGTGTTGGGCACCAGCGGCTCCAGCTCCGGCGCCGGCACCGCTGTTAGCTTCTGGGCCGCCAACGTGGGCACGGAAACCTCGGGCTCCATTCTGAGCCCGGCCAACCAGAATATGCTGGCCGCCATCAAGCCCACCGTGGGCCGCGTCAGCCGGTATGGCGTCATCCCCATCACCGCCGATCAGGACACCGCCGGCCCCATGGCGCGCACCGTGACCGACGCCGCCATTCTTCTGGGCGCACTGGAAGGCGCCGCCGCCGACGCGAAGGACCCCGCCACCACCAAGTGCACCCCGCCCGCCAATCGCGACTACACCAAATTCCTAAAGAAAGACGGGCTGAAGGGCGCGCGCATCGGCGTGCCTCGCGCCTATTATTACGTGGGCCTGAGCGCCGAGGAGCAGCGGCTGATGACGGAGGCCATCGACGTGCTGAAGGCGCAGGGTGCTGAAATCATCGACCCCGCCGACATCCCCAACATCACCGCTGTGAACGAATGGGGCGTCTGCGGCGGCGCCAATAACGGCCGGGGCCGGAACGCCAACTGCTCCATCGCCTTCGCCTATGGCATGAAGCGGGATTTCAATATCTTCCTGGCCTCCCTTGGCGCCACCGCGCCGGTGAAGACGCTGACCGAGTTGCGCGAATGGAACGTGCGGAACACGGGCGCGGGCGCCATTCGCTTCGGCCAGTCGCGGCTGGACATCTCCGACGAGATGGACTTGGTGGGCGACCGCGCGCGCTACGCGGTCGACCGGGCGAAGGACATCGAACTGGCGGGCACGAATGGCATCGACGCGGTAATGAAAGAGCACCGGCTGGACGCGTTGCTGTTCCCGTCGGCCAGCAGCGCTTCCATCGCTGCGAGGCCCGGCTACCCGACGGTGATGGTGCCGTTTGGGTTCGTGCCGAACACGTTGATGCCTCCTCCTCCGGCGGGCTTTGAGCCGCAGCCGTCGCCGTTCACGGTTTCGTTCACCGCGGGCGCGTGCAGCGAGCCGAAGTTGATTGAGCTGGGCTTTAGCTTCGAGCAGGCCACGAAGCGGCGTGTGCCGCCGCCGCTGTTTCCGTAGGAGGGGCGCATGACGCTGTGGACCGGGGAGCGTTGGAGCTACGACTGGTTCGACGACGCCACACCCGAGCAGATCGGGTGTGGCGAGCTGCTGGCGTGCATCGATCCGGAGCGGGTGCTGCGCGAGTCTCGCGAGCTGTTGGCGGCTGGTGCGGACGCTATCTCCACGATCACGTTCGGCGCGGTGGCGGCGGTGATGGAGGAGTACGGGTTGGCCGCGCGCGCGGCGGAGGCGAACTACGAGAACGCGCGGTTGGCGCGGATGGCGTGCGATGAGTTCTCCACGCCGGCGCGGCCTCGAAAGGTGCTGGGCGGAATGGGGCCGACGCTGCATCTGTTGTCGCTGTTTGGCGGGGGCGCGGAGCGTGCCGCACAGATGGAGGCGGAGTATCGCGTGCAGGCCGAGGCTCTAGTGCGGGGCGGGGTGGACGTGTTGCACCTGGAGAGCTGCATGGACCGGGAGAACATGCGGGCCGCGATGCGGGCGATCGCGTCGTTGGGCGTGGCGGTGCCGGTGTGCATTACGGGGCAGTTTGAGGAGATGGGCTCGATGCTCGATGGCGCAACGCCGGTTGCGTTCTACGACTGCGCGCGGGACCTCGGGGCGACGTGGGTTGGGGTGACGGGCCACTTGGGTCCGGCACTGCGGGCGTTGCAGGAGTTGGAGGAGGCGGGGCGGACGCCAGACGCTGTTCTGCCGGCGGTGTTCTGGCCGGGGTCGGAGATTGGCTGGATGGAGACGGTGGAGACTCTGTTGGCCGGATTGGCGCCGGTGATCGCGGCCGGGCGGGTTCCTATTGTGGGCGTGGGCCGGGTGCCGCGCGTGGATTTTGTGGCTGCGCTAGCGGCGCAGGTGGATCATGCGGGTTCCTCGTTGCGTGTGACCAGGTAAGCTCGGCCCTCGCCGGCGGCGATGTAGGCGCGGGGCCGCATCCAGGCGATCTGGGTCCACAGTAGATCGGTGATGTCTTTCATTGCGTCCGTGGCGGAGAGGCGGAAGCCGAGAAAATTCACGAAGCGGAAGACGCGTTCCGGGCCGACGCTGGCTTCGAACACGTTTTCTTCGCAGAGGGGGCTTAGGGTGATTGGGTCGTCGAAGATGTAGGCCTCTGGGAACCGGTACTGGCCGTCGCAGCAGCCTCCGCTGAACAACGCCGGGCGCAGCTCTTCGGCGGTTTCGATGCGGGGCGTGTAGAGGATGCCGCCATCGGCGCGCCAGCCGTTGGGGAGTGGGAATTGAAATGGGCTGTCCGTTGCCGTGATGGCGAGATAGAGACCTTCGACGACGTGCGGATTGGCGGCGAGGAGCGCGGCCATGTCGCCTTCGTGCTCCTGCCAGGTGTAGCCATCGCGGGTGCCGGTGGCGGTCATCGCTTCAGCGTGGGCCGCTTGGGGAGGCCGACGATTTGTTGGAGGCGGAGATACTCTGTTCCGCCCAGTTCGCCTCCGGGCGGGGTGCGTTGTTCCAGGGCGGCCAGGCGGTCGGGGTCAGCCTTGGTGCGGCGGAGGTAGGTCGATAATGCCGATGCGTCGTAGCCGGCGCGGGCGGCGATTTCGACGGCGTGGCGGTCGGCTTCCAGTTCGTTGCGGCGGGCCTGTTCACGGTAGGCCATGGGGACCAGTGTGTGATGGCCGAGGTAGATCAGCGGGATGGTGGCGCCCTGTTGCGGCTGCGGCAAGCCGTGGCGCAAATCGACGTGGGCCATGGCGTGGGCGACGAGCGCGGCGAACTCGGCTTCGTCATTGGCTTGTCGAAAGAACGACGTGGGGACCAGAATGATTTGGCCGGGGAGGCCGACGGGCTCGCTGGCGCCGTTGGGGCCGATGAGGGAGAACTCATACTGCGCCGTGCCGGCCAGACGCTGGCCGACGCGTTGGACGAAGGCTGCGAGTTCGGGGTTATCGATGGAGCCGGCTTCGCGGCGGAGTTCGTTGGCCAGACCGCGTCCGAGGGCACGCTCCTTTTCAGGCTGGATTGGCTGGGCGACGGCCAGCATCGCCGATAGGGCCACGATCCACTTCATGTCGAAAGTATAAGCCGGGTGGCGGGTGGGTGGCGGGTGCGCGCGGTTTACTCGTGTTGCGATGTGGATTGGAGGCGTGGACTGGAGGGTGCGGGCAGCCCGTGCGTGATGGTGGCGGTTGGGCTGGGCGGCTGGGGGCGCGGCGGATGCGCGCGAGTGACGGGCGGGATGGGCGGAGGTCTCCGTTCGGCGAAGGGGCAGGCTGGGTTGGGCTTGGTCGTGGTTCCTCGCCTGGGACGCCTTGGCTTCGGCGCGGATACCCAAAGTAGACCGCCGCCATCGTAGAATCGTATGGTCCAGGAGGATGTATGGTGCAACTCAAAGTGAACGGGGTAACCCGCAAGTTTGAGGGCGATCCGGAAATGCCGCTGCTGTGGTATCTCCGCGATATGCTCGAAATGACGGGTACGAAGTATGGCTGTGGCATGGGCCTTTGTGGCGCTTGCACGGTGCACGTCGACGGCAAGGCCGTCCGCAGCTGCCAGACGACGATGGCCAACGCGGCCGGGAAAAGTGTCGTCACAATTGAAGGCTTGAAGGGCCAGCATCCGCTGCAGAAGGCCTGGATGGCCGCTAGCGTGCCGCAGTGCGGCTACTGCCAGTCCGGCCAGATTATGCAGGCTGCTTCCCTGCTGAAAGAACACGCTAAGCCCACCGATGCGCAGATCGATGAAGCCATGCAGGGCAACATCTGCCGGTGTGGCACCTACGGGCGCATCCGCTCCGCCATCAAAACCGCCGCGGGGGTGAAAGCATGAGCACGATCAAAGTCATGGAACGCCGCGCGTTCCTTAAATACACCTTCGGCGCCGGCGCGCTGATTCTCGGCACTCACGTTGAGTCCTGGGCCTCCGATGCCGATAAGGCCGCGTTCCACCCCGATGTCTTCGTTGGCATTCAGCCGACGGGCGAGGTGATCATCGTCGCTCACCGTTCGGAGATGGGCACGGGCTCGAAGTCCACTTTGCCGATGGTCGTGGCCGATGAGCTCGACGCTGATTGGAAGCGCGTTCGCGTGGAGCAGGCCATTGGCGATGAGAAGTATGGCTCGCAGAACACGGACGGCTCCTGTTCGATTCGCGACTTCGTTGCCATCATGAAGATCGCTGGCGCGACGGCGCGTACGATGCTGGAGACCGCGGCGGCGCAGAAGTGGAACGTACCGGCGGGCGAGTGCAAGGCCCAACTCGGCTTTATTGTGCACGCGAAGTCGGGGAAGAAACTTGGCTTTGGCGAGTTGGCGGCGGCTGCCGCGAAGCTGCCGGTGCCGGATAAGGCCACGCTGAAGTTCAAGCCGGAGTCCGAATATCGCTACATCAACAAGAACGTTCCGAACGTGGACCAGCTCGACATCATCGAGGGCAGGGGCACGTTTGGCATGGACGCGAAGATGCCGGGGATGCTGGTGGCCTCCATTGAGCACTCGCCGGTGTATGGCGGGAAGATGGCGTCGTTCGATGCGGCCGAGGCGAAGAAGGTCGCGGGTGTGCGGGACGTGATTGTGCTGGATCCGTTCAAGCCGCCGCATAACTTCCAGCCGCTGGGCGGCGTGGCGGTGTTGGCCGATCATACGTGGGCGGCGCTGCAGGGTCGGAAGAAGCTGAAGGTGGAATGGGACCTGGGTCCGAACGCCTCCTACGACAGCGACCGGTACCGGGAGCAGTTGTTGGCGACGGCCAAGCAGCCGGGCAAGGTGGTCCGGAATCAGGGTGACGTGGAGGCTGGGTTTGCCAGCGCCGCGAAGATCCACGAGGCCTCCTATTCCACACCGCTGTTGAGCCATGCGCCGATGGAGACGCCGGCCGCGGTGGCGGAGTTCAAAGACGGCAAGGTTGTCTGCCATGCGGCGACGCAGAATCCGCAGGCGGTGCAGGAGACGGTGGCGGGCGCGTTGGGCATCGATAAGAAAGACGTGACGTGCCACGTGACGCTGCTGGGCGGCGGGTTTGGACGGAAGTCGAAGCCGGATTATGTGGCCGAAGCGGCGCTGCTATCGAAGAAGACGGGCAAGCCGGTGAAGGTGGTTTGGAGCCGCGAAGACGACATTCGCAACGACTTCTACCATTCGACGGCGGGCATGTACATGAAGGCCGGGTTGGACGCGAGTGGGAAGCCCACGACTTGGCTGCACCGGAGCGCGTTCCCTTCGATTGGCACCACGTTCGACGATAAGGCCGAGTACGCGATGGAGCTGGAGATGGGCATGGGGTGGAACGATCTGCCTTATGACATTCCGAATCATCGCGCGGAGAACGGCCCGGCGAAGAACCACATTCGCATTGGCTGGCTGCGCGCGGTGGCCAATGTTTATCATGCGTTCGCGATCCACTCGTTCACCGATGAGCTGGCGCATTTGGCCGGGAAAGACCCGATTGAGTACACGCTGGGGCTGTTGGGACCGGGGCGGAAGATTGAGATGAAACCGGTGGGGATGAACTACTGGAATCACAATCAGAAGCAGTCCGATTTCCCGGTGGACACGGCGCGGATGCGGAACGTGATCGACCTGGTGGCGCAGAAGTCGGGCTGGGCGAAGCGGAAGGCCAGCAAGGGCCACGGGTGGGGATTTGCGGCGCACCGCAGCTTCCTGACGTATGTGGCTGTTGTGACCGAGGTGCAGGTGGATGACCGCGGACGGCTGACGATTCCGAACATGCATATCGCCGTGGACGCGGGGCAGACGTACAACCGCGACCGCGTGATTTCGCAGTTTGAAGGCGCGGCGACGTTCGGGACTTCGATTGCGATGATGAGCGAAATTTCCGTGAAAGACGGGAAGGTGCAGCAGTCGAACTTCCATAACTACCAGGTGGCGCGGATGCCGGAAGCGCCGCGGAACACGCATATTCACTTGATCAACAGCAAGGAGTTGGCTGCGGGTGTGGGTGAGCCGGGCGTGCCGCCGGTGCCGCCGTCGATTGCGAATGCGATTTTCGCGGCGACGGGGAAACGGGTGCGGGATCTGCCGATGCGGAAGACGAAGTTGGTTTGATTCGTGAAGAGGGCGGCCTTCGGGCCGCCTTTTTCTTGCGGGGTGTGTCGCGTCTTGGGGGACACCCCTGCTTTTGGGGTTACGGGCCGAAACGGCGGTGGCGGTTTTGCCCGGAGTGTCCCCGGTGGGCTGTCGCGCTTCCTTTTCAATACTCGTCGAAGATGCGTTGGATTTGTTTGGGGTCGCTGGTTTTCGTCAGGGCCAGCATTAGGAGGACACGGGCCTTTTGGGGGTTTAAGTTGTCCGCCGCGATGAGGCCCATGGCGTCGTAGTCGTCGCGGGGCGGGACGCGGCCGGTGCCGGTTCGGTTGGAACGTACGATCACTGGTCCCTTTGCCTTGGCTATCGCTCCCTTTTCTGCGTCTGAGATAAGGCCGGCGCCGGTGCCCGCCATGACGATCCCCTTCGTTCCGGCGGCGGTGAGGGCCGCGATCAGCTTGGGGTTGGGTTGGACGTAGGAGTAGAGGATTTCGACCGATGGCAGTTCTGTTAGGCTTGCTACGTCGAAGTCGGAACGGGTGGTGTGGCGGCGGGTGGGGGTGCGGTAGTAGCTGATCCTGTCGCCATCGACGTAGCCCAGGAAACCCATGTCGGGGGAACGGAACGTTTCGACGCGGAGGGTGTTGGTTTTTGTGACGTCGCGGGCGGCGTTGATTTCGTCGTTCAGTACGACCAGCGTGCCTTTACCGCGGGAGTCCGGGGAGGCGGCGACGCGGACGGCGTTGAGCAGGTTCAGGGGGCCGTCGGCGCTGATGGCGTTGGCGGGGCGCATGGAGCCGACGAGGACGACGGGGCGGTCGTGCTTCACGGTGAGGCTGAGGAAGTAGGCGGTTTCCTCCATGGTGTTGGTGCCGTGGGTGACCACGATGCCGGCGGTTTTGGGGTCTTCGGCGAAGATATGGTTGATGCGGCGGGCGAGGGTGAGCCAGTGGGCGATGGTGATGTTGTTGCTGCCGACGTTGGCGATTTGTTCCACTTTCACGTTGGCGATGGAGGTGATTTCGGGGACCGCTTTGACGAGATCGGCTCCGGCGATGGCGCCGCTTTTGTACTGGGTGAGCGTGGTGGAAGAGGCCGCCTGGCCGGCGATGGTGCCGCCGGTGGAGAGGACCCAGACGGTGGGGAGTTCGGCGGCGAAGGTGACAGGAAGCAGGAGCAGGAGCGCGAGGCGGGTCATGGATGAGAGTAGGGTAGCTGATTACAGGCGCGCCCATTCGACGCCGAAGCGGGCGAGGTATTTGCGGAGACGGTCGGCGTCGTTGGTGGACGCCTTTCGCTTTTGGGAGGCGCTGAAGAGTTCGCGGCCGGCTTCGGAAAGGGAGCGGGAGCGAAGGCAGATTTCGAGGACCTTTTCGAGTTGGAGTTTATCGAAGAGGTCCATGTTGGCGAGGACTTCCGGGGCGACGTGGGTGGTTAGGAGTTCGTTGGCCGGTTCGTCCCAGGCGGCGCGGAGACGGTCGGTTTCCTCCCAGACGTCGGTGACCGCGATGCGGCCGCCGAGGGCGAGGGTGGCCATGCGGGTGACGGCGCCGTTGAGATCGCGGAAGTTACCTTTCCAGGCGGCGGCGGGGGAGAGGGCGAAATCGAGGAATTCCTTGCGGGCTTCCTTGCTGAATGTCACGCGGGTGTTGGTGCGTTGGGCGTAGTTTTCGAGTTCGAACTGCAGGTTGGGTTCGAGGTCTTCGGGGCGGGCGCGGAGGCCGGGGAGGGGGAAGGTCCAGAGGTTGATGCGGGCGAGGAGATCGTCGCGGAATTTGCCTTCGCGGACGCGGGAGGGCAGGTCACGGTTGGTGCCGGCGATGAGTTGGAAGTCGCTGTGGACGGGGGTATCGGCGCCCATGGGGAGGAAGGACTTTTCTTCGAGGGCGCGGAGGAGCATGGCCTGTTCGTCGAGGCCGAGTTCGCCGATTTCGTCGAGGAAGAGCAGGCCGTTGTCGGCGGCGCGGAGAAGGCCGGGGCGGGCGTTCTGGGCGCCGGTGAAGGCGCCTTTGGTGTGGCCGAAGAGGGCGGACATGGCGCCATCGCCGCGGAGGGTAGCGCAGTTGACGTCGACGAAATCGCCTTTGATGGCGTGGCGGGATTTTTTGAGTTCGTAGATGCGGCGGGCGAGGCGGGACTTGCCGGCGCCGGTGGGGCCGGTGAGAAGGAGGGGGTCGCGGGTGGCGAGGGCGACGTGTTCGATGCGATCGATGAGTTTGTTGAAGGCGGGATTGCGGGTGGCGATGCCGTTTTTGAGGAACGAGACGCCCTCGGCGCTGGCCTGGCGGAAGCGGGAGGCGATGCCGTCGTAGCGGGAGAGATCGAGATCGATGATCTTGATCTCGCCGGGGGTGGAGCGGTCGCGGGAGGGGCTGGCCTGGAGGAGGCGACCGGGGATCCAGCGGGCTTCGGTGAGCAGGAAGAGGCAGATTTGGGCGACGTGGGTGCCGGTGGTGATGTGGACGAGGTAGTCTTCGTTGTCGGTGAAGGGGTAGGCACGGGCGAAGGAGAAGAGTGTTTCGTAGACGTGTTCGAAGTCCCAGGCGTCGTCGAATTCGATGGGGTGGAGACGGACGTCAGTTTCGGGGGAGACGCTGCGGATGTCGTTGCGGACCTGCGCGGCGAGGGTGGCATCGCGGCGGGAGTGGAGGAGTTCGAAACGGTCGACGATGAGGTCGGGCTGGCGGCAGATGGCGACGGAGGGGCGCCAGGCGCGCCAGCGGTCGGCGGTTTTGCCGACGTCGAGGACAGAGCCGAGGAAACCGATCACTACGGTTTTCATATCCTTATGTATAAGAGTTTATATCGGTTTGCTTTTTGGTGGAACGGGTGGTGTTGTGGAATCAAGCACTTCCGTTTGGCACAGCGTTTGCATATTACACAATGGAGGAACCAACCAAGTGCCCTACAACGTAATCAATGCACCCAACAACGGACTGGTGAAGGCGTGGACCCAGGGGGTTCAGCTGGAAGATGCCGCGAAGGAACAGCTGACCAATGCGGCGCAATTGCCGTTTATCTACAAGTGGATCGCCGCGATGCCGGATGTACATTTCGGGATCGGCGCGACGATCGGATCGGTGATCCCGACTAAGGGAGCGATTATCCCAGCCGCGGTGGGCGTGGATATCGGCTGCGGGATGATGGCGGTGCAGACGTCGTTGAACGCTAGCGACCTGCCGGACAACCTGAAGAACATTCGCACGGCGATTGAGAATGCCGTGCCGCATGGCCGCACGAACCAGGGCCGGGCGGGTGACCGGGGGGCGTGGCACAACATTCCGGAGCGGAATGGCGCCGTTTGGGCGGAGGAGCTGAAGCCGCGCTACGATACCATTTTGACGAAGCACCCGAAGCTGGACCGTGGGAACCACGCGAACCATTTGGGGACGTTGGGGACGGGGAACCATTTCATTGAGGTGTGCCTGGATGAGGCGGAGAACGTGTGGTTCATGCTGCACTCCGGGTCGCGCGGGGTGGGGAACCGGATGGGGAACTACTTCATTGAAAAGGCGCGGCTTGAGATGCGGAAGTTCTTTGTCAACCTGCCGGATGTTGACCTGGCGTATTTTCCCGAGCACACCGATGGCTTCGACGATTATGTGGAGGCGGTGGAGTGGGCGCAGGATTATGCACGGCGCAACCGGGACCTGATGATGGAGCAGATCGTGGGCGCGGTGCGGCGGAGCGGAGAGGTTCCGGCGTTCAGTGCGGAGGTGAAGGCGATCAACTGTCATCACAACTACGTGGCGCGGGAGTCCCATTACGGGGAGAATGTGCTGGTCACTCGCAAGGGCGCGGTGCGCGCTCGGGAGGGGGACATGGGCATCATTCCCGGGTCGATGGGCGCTCGTTCGTACATCGTGCGCGGCAAGGGGAACGCGGAGAGCTTCCACAGCTGCAGCCACGGGGCGGGGCGGGCGATGTCCCGGAACGAGGCCAAGCGGCGGTTCACGGTGGCTGATCATGCGCGGATGACCGAAGGCGTGGAGTGCCGGAAGGATGCCGATGTGATTGACGAGACGCCGGCGGCGTACAAGTCGATTGACGCGGTGATGGCGGCGCAGGCGGATCTGGTGGAGATTGTCCACACGTTGCGGCAGGTGGTTTGTGTGAAGGGGTAAGTGTATGTCGATTCGGATTGCTGGCGGGCAGGGTGAGGGCGGAGGACAGGTCCTCCGCACCTCGCTGAGCTTGGCGATGGTGACGGGGCAGCCGTTCCAGATTGAGAATATCCGCGCGGGGCGGCAGCGGCCGGGTTTGCTGCGGCAGCACCTGACGGCAGTGCAGGCGGCGGCGGCCGTTTGCGGGGCTACGGTGGAGGGCGTGGCGTTGGGCTCGACGGGCCTTTCGTTTACGCCGGGCGCGGTGCGGGCGGGCGAGTATCACTTCGCTGTGGGCACGGCTGGCAGCGCGACGCTGGTGTTGCAGACGGTGCTGCCGGCGTTGATGTTGGCTGATGGGCCGAGCCGTTTGACGCTTGAGGGCGGGACGCACAATCCCGCCGCTCCGCCGTTCGACTTTTTGGAGCGGACGTTTTTGCCGTTGCTGGGGCGGATGGGTCCGCGGGTGACGGTGGCGCTGGAGCGGTATGGGTTTTACCCGGCGGGTGGCGGGCGGTTCACGGCGGAGATTCAGCCGGTGGAGCGGCTGGTGCCGTTGGCATTGGGGGAACGCGGGGCGGTGACGGGGCGGCGGGCGATTGGGCTGGTGGCGAACCTGCCGGCGCATATTGCGGAGCGGGAGATGGCGACGGCGATTGCGCAGTTGGAGTGGCCGGCGGAGGCGCGGGAAATTCTGGGCACACGGAATTCGAACGGGCCGGGGAACGCGTTGCTGTTGGAGGTGGAGACGGCGGAGGTGACCGAGATTTTTACGGCGTTTGGGGAGGTGGGCGTGAGCGCGGAGGCGGTGGGCCGGCATGCGGCTGGAGCGGCGCGGCGGTATCTGCATTCGACGGCGGTGGCGGGGGAGCACTTGGCGGACCAGTTGCTATTGCCGTTGGCGCTGGCTGGTGGCGGGGAGTTCACGTCGGTGGCGCTGGATGGGCATGCGACTACGAATATGGAAGTGATTGCGAAGTTTTTGCCGGTGCGGTTTGTGGTGGAGAATCGGGCTTCGCACGTGCGGGTGGCGGTGGGCGGTATACACTCATAATTTGCCACCGCCCCTGCACGGAATCCGCGTCCTCGATTTTTCGCACGCCCTGGCCGGGCCTTATTGCACGCTGCTGCTGGCCGACTCCGGCGCCGATGTCTACAAGCTGGAACCGAAGCATCTAGGCGATATGGGGCGCGGGTGGGGGCCGCCGTTCGCAGGTGATCAGTCGAGCTTCTTTCTGGGGTTGAACCGGGGGAAGAAGGGGATTTCGATTGACCTGAAAAAGCCCGAGGGGATTGGGTTGTGCAGGCAGTTGATGGCGCAGATGGATGTCGTCATCGAGAACTTCCGGCCCGGGACGATGGAGCGGTTGGGGCTGGGGTATGAGGCCGCGCGGGTGTTGAATCCGGGGCTGATTTATTGCTCGATTTCGGGGTATGGGCAGGCCGGGCCGTCACGGGATGAGGCGGCGATGGATTTGGTTGTGCAGGCGTCGTCGGGGCTGCTGTCGATCACGGGGACCGAGGCCGGGGAGCAGACGCGGTGCGGGTATGGCGTGAGCGATATTACGGCGGGGATGTTCGCGGTGATCGGGATTCTGACGGCGTTGCATGCGCGGCATCAGACGGGGCTGGGGCAGTATGTGGACATTGCGATGTTCGACGCGATGATCTCGGCGATGTGTTCGAATTACGCGAGTTTTCTGGGGGATGTTTCGAACGTTCCGGGCACGATGGGGACGCGGTATCCGACCGTGGTGCCGTATGGGGTGTACAACGCGCAGGACCGCGCGGTGGCGATTGCGGTGGGGAGTGAGAAGCTGTGGACGGCGTTCCGGCATGCGCTGGGGTTAGCTGAAGATGCGCGGTTTGCGACGAACGCGCTGCGGATTGAGAACCGGGTGGCGTTGGACGTTTTGTTGAACGCCGCGTTCCTGACGCGGCCGGCGGTGGAGTGGATTACGCGGCTGCGCGCGGATGGCATTCCGTGTTCGCTGGTGTTGAATTTCGACGAGGTGGTGGCGCATCCGCAGAGCCAGTTTCGGAATATGTTTCCGACATTGCAGCACCCGACCGCCGGGGAGCACCGGGTGACCGGGCCGCCGGTGAAGTTGGCGGAGATGCCAGCAGCGCCCGCGCCGCTGTTGGGGCAGCATACGCGGGCGGTGTTGGGAGAGCTGCTGGGATTGGACGAGGCGCGGCTGGGGGAGTTGGAAGCGGACGCGGTGATTTTTAATTCCCCACTGCGATAAACAGGGCCTGTGAGCCGGCAGCGCCGCCGAGGGTGAAGGTGAGCGGAGCGGCGTCATTGGCGGGAATGGTGGGGACGGTGAAGTTGACCTGGTAGAGGCCGACGGCGCCGGGGGCGAGGCCCGCGTAGCTGACGGTGGCGCGGGTGCCGGCGATGGAGAGTGCGAGCGGCGCGGCCAGGGCGTTGGTGCCGCCGGTGATCTGGCCGGCGGGGATGGCGGGCGTGACGGCGCCAAAACCGACTCCGTAGAAGGTGAGGGTCTCGCCCGGTTTTGCTGCGCGGGAGGGCACGCCGGGAATAGCGTTGGCGGGCAGGGCGAAGGTGGTGCTATCGGGGAACAACGCGGCGGCGTATTGGCGTGTGCCGACCTTGAAAACGGCCGGGGCGTTGAAGCCGGGCTGGGTGGCGTTGACCTGGATGTTCGCCGCAGCGCTGGTGCCGACGGGGGTGGTGACGGTGATGGCTTGCGCGCCGGTGGGGACGTTGGAGGGCACCTGCGCGTTGAGCTGGCCGGGGCTGACGTAGGCCACATACGCGGGCTGGCCGCCGATCCGGACGCTGGTGCTGTCGAGCGCGGTGGGCGCGTTGACGCCGTTGAAATCCGCGCCGCCCCAGCTGCGGGAGGTGGCGGCGAGGCCGGTGCCGTAGATCTCGATCCAGGAGCCGGGGGCGATGGCGGTGAAGGCGCCGAAGCCGGCGGCGCTGATGATGCCGCCGGTGCTGATCACGGGGGCGGCGGCGTCGACGATGATCTGGCCGAATTCCTGTTTGCCGGCGCCGCACTTGGTGCCGTGGATGTAGGTGAGTGTGCGGGCGGGGCCGGTGACGGTGACGGAGTGGGTGGAGGGGAAGGCGGTTTTGGCGGCGGTGTGTTGGGGGAAGATGGGATCGTTGCGACGTTTGTAGAGTTCGTCGGCCCACTGCGTGATCGTCTTGCCGCTGCGTGGGAGGAGACCGCGGCCGGTGTTTTCGGCGAGCCAGAACATGTCCTCGTAGAGTTCGAAAAACATGCCGTCGCTGTTGTCCCACACGTTCTGGAAGGTGAGGTCGAGTTCTTCGCGGGTGCTGACCTGCTCCTTGTTCACCGTTTGATAGCCGGTCATCTGGCCTTCGGCGCCTTCCTTGACGGCCCAACGGTTGGGGCAGCCGCTGCCGACTTCCCAGTATTGGAGATAGCCGCGGTTGGGCTTGGGATGCTGGCCGTCGAAGTTGCAGCCGGTGGGTTTGGCCTTGACGCCGTTGTGCTGGACGACGAAGGGGAGACCGATATTGGCCTGGCCGCGGTTCATGATTTCGATGGTCTGTTCGGTGCCGTCGGGGAGGGCGGCTGAGTTGGAAGAGGCGCCGTTGGAAAGCTGGTAGCCGCCGGTTTCGTTGACCTTGGGGAAGCCGTCCTGGATGAGCGCGTAGGCCATTGCCTTGCCCGGGAAGAGCGTCTTCATGAGGGCCATTTGCTCGTCGTAGAAAGTGTAGAGGCCCGACGGCTTGTAGCCGTCGCCGGCCCACACCTGCGGGGCGCAGATGCAGCCGGGATTGCACTGGTTGGGGAGGCGGTTTTCGTGGGAGACGAGATTGGCGCCGGAGATCTTGATGTAGGCCAGCGCGCGGTACCAGTCGGCGCGGGTTTTGATGACGCGGGCGACTTCGGTGAGCATGGCGAAATAGAGCTGTTTGTAGGCCGCGCGGGTGGGGTTGCCGAGATCCATTTTGTTGCCGCAGGCGCCGGGGGCGGGGTTGTCGCCGGCGTCATCGAACTTCAAGCGAGGGAGGGTGGCGGAGAAGATCCAGTCGGGCGTGCCGTCGTCGCCGGCCTTGATGCCGAGGCTGTAGACCTTGCCGTTCTGGATGGCTTTGTCGATCTCGCGTCGCATGACGGTGAAGTCGTAGACGCCGGCGCTGGGGTTGACGTCTTTCCAGAGGAGGCGGATGAAAACGCCGGTGGCGGCGGGGCTCTTCCAGGTGCTGTCCATGGTGGCTTCATAAGGCGCGCCACCGGCGCAGATGCGTTTGCCGTTATCGCCGGCGAAGGTCTGGCGGGTGCCGGCGGGGCAGGTGGCGGCGGTGGTTTCCAGGAAGCCGGCGTCGACGGGGCTGAGCGTGAAGACGCCGGAGGGGGCGAAGACGGCGGGGCCGGTGAGGTCGGCCGGGTCGTAGGCGCCGCGGGCGGTGCATAGGGCGGGGTAGCCGGTGGCGGCGTTGGCGGAGACGATGGAATCGGTGCGGGTGAGGCCTTCCCAGCGGACGGTGTCGCCGGCTTTGACGTAGGCGGTTTGGGGGGAGAAGGTGCCGTCGGCATTGACGCGAACTGTCACGGTTTTGGGCTGCGCGGCGGCGGCGAGCGCCAGGAGAAACAGGACGGAACAGGGCTTCACATGTGGTTCCTCGCAAATGCGAGGCGTAACGTATCACTCCATGTAGCAGATAAAAAAATCGATTTGCGCCGAAACGCATTCTCCGGCATACTCACTTCGTAGCCTCAGTTGCGCGAACAAACGGGTTCCCGACTGACGACTGTCCCCCTCCTGGCTTTCCCTGCACAGGCCCCTGGAATGAGGACATGAGTAGCGAGGCGTTGAAAGATTTTCCGGGAACCCGTCTCCCTCTGTTCGCGTTTGCCCTCGTACCCCGCAAACACTTCGCGCGGCCATCGTCACGCCGCCCATCCGCTTCGCGCTCCCTGTCCACCAGCGCGTAGCTACCTGTTTGTCTAACCCAACGAGGAGCTCACTCGACGTGCCCAAACTGTATCTGGTCGGCGCCGGTCCCGGCGATCCTGGTCTGTTGACGTGCAAAGCCTTTCAATTGCTGCAACGTGCTGACGTCGTGGTGTACGACCGTCTGGTAAGCGCGGAGGTTTTGGCGGTTGCCAACCCCGCGGCGACATTTATCTTTGCGGGCAAACTTCAGGGAGAGCAGGAACGGATCCAGAGTGAGATTCACGCGCACCTGCTGGAGAACGCGGCGGACGGGAAGGTGGTTGTCCGCTTGAAGGGCGGGGATCCGATGGTGTTTGGCCGGGGCGCGGAGGAGTGGGCGTTTCTGAATTCGCACGGGATTGATGTGGAACTGGTGCCGGGGATTTCGTCGGCACTGGCGGTGCCGGCGCTGGCGGGGATTCCGGTGACGCTGCGCGGTGTGGCCACGAGCTTCGCCGTCATCGCGGGGCACCGGCAGAACCTGGAGCCGCAGGAGTGGGACCGGTACCGGATGGTGGACACGCTGGTGCTGTTGATGGCGGTTGAGAACCGTGCGGCGATTGCGGCGAACCTGCTGCGGGCGGGGCGATTGCCGGAGGAGCCGGTGGCCTTTATTGAACGCGGGGCGACGGAGCGGGAGCGGGTTGTGGTGGCCACGTTGGGAATCGTGGCGCGGGGGCAGGTAGAGGTATCGGCGCCGGCGGTGTTTGTCGTTGGACAAGTTGTACGGATGCGGCGGCACTTGCAGCGGGTGGTGCGGGAAGCGGGCGTCGACGCATTGGAGGCCGTGTATGCAGGCCGTTGAACTGCCGTTGCTGGGGCGTCCGGATCTGTTGACGATCGCGCCGGCTTCGGCGCGGGTGGCGCTGACGCCGAGCCGGTTGCCGGAGGCCGGGGAGCAGTATCGTTTTCACTTCGACGTGGAGAAGTGCATCGGCTGCAAGTGCTGCGTGGTGGCGTGCAATGAGCAGAACGGGAACCCGGCGGAGATCAACTGGCGGCGGGTGGGGGAGATTGAAGGCGGGGTGTTTCCGCTGGCGCAGCGGTGGCACCTTTCGATGGGCTGCAACCACTGCGTGGAGCCGTCGTGCATGCTGGGTTGCCCGGTGGAGGCGTACAGCAAAGACGCGCTGACGGGGATCGTGGATCACAATCCGGATCAGTGCATCGGCTGCCAATACTGTACGTGGAATTGCAGTTACGGCGTGCCTCAATTCAATGAAGCGCGGGGCGTGGTGGGCAAGTGCGATATGTGTCATTCGCGGCTGACGGCCGGGGCGCAGCCGGCGTGTGTGAACGCCTGCCCGTCGGGGGCGATCGCGATTGAGATCGTGAACGTGGCGGCGTGGCGGCTGGCGCCGGAGAACGGGAATGCGCCGGGGCTGCCTTCGGTCATGGATAGTCTCTCCACGACACGGATCACGATGCCGGAGAAGGCGACGGAATTGTTCAACGCCATCAGCCGTGTGGACAACGAACGGGTTCAGCCGGAACATGCGCATGCGTCGCTGGTGTTTTTGTTGGTGTTGATTCAGATGGCGGCGGGGGCGATGGGGGCGATTGCGATTGCCGGGAGTTCGGCGGCGTGGCTTGCGGCGGGAATTGCCATTGTGGCGCTGGCGGCGGCGCCGATGCATCTAGGCCGGCCGATTCATGCGCATCGGGCGTGGCGGGGTTGGAAGACGTCGTGGCTGTCGCGGGAGGTGATTGCGTTTGGGCTCTTCGCGAAGGCGGCTATCGCCGCGGCTTGGTTCGGAACGCCGATTACGGCAGCCGCGGCGTGCGTGGCGGGGCTGTTTGGCATCTACTGCTCCGCACGCATCTACACGGTGCCGGCGCGGCCGGCGTGGAACTCCTGGCTGACGCTGGCCGATTTTTATCTAACTGCGTTTACGCTGGGCCCGGCGCTGTTGCTGGCTGTTGGTTTGATTCAGACGCCGCTGCCGGTGCTGGTCGCGCTGATTGCACAGTTCGTGTTGACCGTCTATCGTCGGCACGCTTTCGAGGACTCCGATATCGCTGAGCGGCGATCGACGGCGCGGTTGCTGGATCACCAGTTGCGACACGGCTTTATTCTTCGGCTGACGCTGCTGGTGGCGGCGTTGATCGCGCTGCCGAATGCGCCGGTACTGGCTTTTGTGTTTGCGTTGGCGTCGGAGCTGGAGGGCCGGGCGCTGTTCTTTCAAAGTGTGGTGGGCAAGTCGGCAGCGTCGGCATTCCTTACGCCTGGAGGGAAAGCCGCATGAACCCGTTTCGCTTGCTTGGCATCGATAATCTGTCGAAGGAATATGCCTATACGGACGATCCCGTTCTGGGGCATACCTCGGCGAAACGCGCCTCTGAAAAATGGGTGAAGACCACTTGCGGGTATTGCAGTGTGGGCTGTGGGATGGAAGTGGGTGTTCGCGACAACAAGGCCGTTGCGGTGCGCGGATGGGAGGGGCATCCGGTGAGTTTCGGCAAGCTCTGTCCGAAGGGGCTGTCGGAGCATCACACGCTTTCGGCGAGCAATCGGGCGCAGTATCCGTTGCTTCGGAAGAACGGCAAGTTGGAGCGGGTTAGCTGGGCCGAGGCCATTGCGGCGCTGGTGGAGAATTTTGGGCGATCGCAGGCGCAGTATGGCCGTCAGGCGCTCGGCGTGATCAGCACGGGGCAGCTGCTTACGGAGGAGTTCTACGCGCTTGGGAAGTTGGTCCAGCTCGGCTTCGGCACGTCCAACTACGACGGAAACACCACGCTCTGCATGGCGTCGGCTGTCTCCGGTTACAAGCTGACGTTCGGCAGCGATGGGCCTCCTGGGAACTACGAGGATCTTCGCCATGCCGATCTCGTCCTTCTCATCGGCGCCAACATTGCCGATAACCATCCGATTCTGGTCCAGCACCTGGGCGCGAATGCCCACAAATATCTGGTCGTCGTCGATCCGCGGGTCACCAAGACCGCGATGCTCGCCGATCTTCACTTGCCAATTCGCCCGCGTGGCGACATCGCGCTGTTGAACGCGATGGCTCACGTCATTCTCCGCGATGGACTCGCCGACGAAAGCTACATTGCCGCGCACACCAATGGCATTGAGGCACTCCGCGCGCACCTGGCAGCCTACAGGCCCGAAACAGTTGCGCCCATTGCCGGGCTGAGGGTGGAGCAGATCGTCGATCTCGCCCACCGCTATGCGAAATCGAAGGCCGCCTTCATCGCCTGGACGATGGGCGTCAACCACTCCACACAGGGCGCCGAGACGGTGAACGTCATCAACAATCTCGCGCTGCTGACCGGCCAGATCGGCCGCCGCGGCGCGGCTCCGTTCTCCATCACCGGCCAGTGCAATGCGATGGGCAGCCGGGAAACCAGCTTCACTTCCGGCTTGCCTGGGTATCGAAAATTCGAAAACGCGGAGGATCGCGAGGAGCTGGCGAAGATCTGGAAGGTCGATGCTTCCCGAGTGCCCGCCAAGCGCGGCTATGCGTATCCGGACATCATCAACGCCGCTGTGAACGGCGAAATCAAATCGCTCTGGATCATCGCCACCAATCCGGTTGTCAGCTATCCCAATCAGGCGCAGCTTCGCGCTGCGTTCGCCAATCTGGACTTTCTGGTGGTGCAGGATGGCTATCATCCCAATCCCACTTCGGAACTCGCCGACCTGGTTCTGCCCGCCGCTATTTGGGGAGAAAAAGAGGGCGTTTATACGAACTCAGAACGTCGCGTGGGCAAGGCGAACCCCATCGTCACGCCGCCGGGCGAAGCCAAGCCGGACTTCGACATCTTTCTCGCTATCGCCGAAACACTGGGGTGCCGCGAAGAACTCTTCCCTAACTGGACCGGCCCCGCTGACGCCTTCGCCGAAATCAAAACCGTCACCAAGGGCCGCCTTTGCGACTACTCCGGCATGACGTATGAAGCCATTGAAACGCACGGTGGATTGCAGTGGCCGTTTCCGGAAGGGGCCAATCCTACTGAGCCCAGCCGCTTGTATGCCGACGGTGTCTTTCCCACAAAGAGCGGCAAGGCGAACCTGATCCCGGTGACCTGGGAGCCGTTCCCCGACCAGCCCGGCAAAGGCTTTCCGTTCATCCTCAACACCGGCCGCACGGTGGAGCATTGGCACACGCGCACGAAGACCGCGCAGGTGGCGCTGCTGGAACGAATGTCCCCCAACGCCTGGCTGGAAATGAATCCCGAAGATGCCCGCCGTCTGGGCCTCAAGAGTCACGAAAACGTCAGCCTCGTCAGCCGGCGTGGACAGGTGCACAACGTCGAATTGCGCCTGACCGAAATCATCGCCCCGGGGCAGTTGTTCATGCCCTTCCACTTCGTTGAAACCAACGTGAATGAGGTCACACAAGATGCCTTTGACCCCATCTCGCGCGAACCGAATTACAAACAGTGCGCCGTCCGTGTTGAACGGTCCTCGAATCCCCATTCCTAGGAGACTCAGATACCCATGACTATCAATCGCAGAACCGTTCTCTCCCGCCTGCTCGCCGGCCTGCCCGCGGGCTACATCGGCAACGTCTACGCCAGTGACGCGCCGGAATCGCCCAACGTGAAGTTCGGCATCATCGCTCTTACCGACTGCGCTTCTATCGTAATGGCCCACGAATTGGGCCTTTTCAAGAAGTTTGGCGTCAATTCCGTGATCTCGAAAGAAGCCAGCTGGGCCGTCATTCGCGACAAGCTGACGCTGGGCGAGAACCACGCCACGCACATGCTGTTGGGCATGCCGTTCGCTTCCACGCTGGGGCTGCTGGGTTCGCCGAAACGTCCGATGGTGATTCCGTGGTTGCTGAATCGAAATGGCCAGGCGATCACGCTGGCGAGCAAGTTCAAAGGCGTGAAAACGGCCAAGGATCTGAAGCCGCACGTGGACAAGGCCAAGGCCGCGGGGGCGCCGTTGACGTTCGCCATGACCTTCCCTCCCGGCACGCACGCCATGTGGATTCGCTACTGGTTGGCCTCCGGCGGCATTCACCCGGATAAGGACGTCACGCTGATCACCATTCCGCCGCCGCAGATGGTGGCCAATATGAAGATCGGCAAGATGGACGGCTTCTGCGTGGGCGAGCCGTGGAACGGCCGCGCCATTGCCGATGGTACCGGGTTCACCGTCACCACGACGCAGAAAATGTGGGCCGATCATCCGGAGAAAGTTTGCGCGTTTACCGAGGAGTTTGCCGGCAAGAATCCAAAGACGGTGAAGGCCGTTTTGAAGGCTCTGCACCTGGCCAGCGTTCACATCGACAACATGGCCAACCGGCCCGCCGTGGCCGCTGCCATCAGCCAGGCCTCCTACATCAACTGCCCTAAGGAGATCATCGCTGATCGTTTGATGGGCAAGTACATCTACGGCGATGGACGGCAAGAGCAGGATCCCAACTATATGATCTTCTCCAATCGCAACGCCAATTTCCCAGCCAAAACCTACGGCTACTGGTGGCTGAGCCAGTTCCGCCGCTGGGGCATGGTGAAGGGCGACGTGAACTACAAGCAGACCGTGGATCAGGTGATGCAGCCGTCGCTGTATCTGGACGCGATGAAGGAACTGGGCGTCAAAACCAGCGCCGCGGATATGCAGGCGGCGAAGCTGGCCGATGGGATATTTGATCCGAACAAGAGTCCGGAAGCCTATGCCCGCAGCTTCCCCATTCACAGCGTTGCCTAGGAGACAGTCATGAAAAAGAGCATCGTCAGTATTCTTCTTTCGTTCGTCGGTATCTTCCTCGTGCTGGGGCTGTGGGCGGCGATCAGCGCCAACGTGGCGCCGGATCTGCCCTCGCCTCTGCGGACCTGGGAAGAGAGCCGGTTGTACATCATGGAGCCGTGGCAGAAGCGTGGCGAGATGGATCAAGGCATCGGCCTGATGACCGCCTACAGTCTCCTGCGCGTGGCCAAGGGCTTCGCGCTGGCGCTGCTTATCGGCACGCCGCTGGGCTTCCTGCTCGGCAGTTCGCCGCTGTTCTTCCGCATGTTCGATCCGACGATTCAGATCCTACGGCCCATCTCGCCGCTGGCCTGGCTGCCGCTCGGGTTAATCCTCTTCCGCCAATCCGAACCGGCGGCGCTGTTCACCATCGCCCTATGCAGTATGTGGCCCACCGTGGTCAACACCATGCAGGGCGTACGCGCCATTCCGCAGGATTATCACAACGTCGCCAAAGTGCTGCGCCTCTCACCGTGGCGCAAGTTCACCAAGATCATGCTGCCGGCCACGCTGCCCTACATGTTCTCCGGCTACCGGCTCAGCCTCGGAATCGCCTGGCTGGTGATCGTCGCCGCCGAAATGTTGACTGGCACGCCCGGTGTTGGCGGGTTCCTGTGGCAGGAGTACAACAGCCTGATCTACTCGCACATCCTGCTGTGCATCCTCACCATCGGCATCGTCGGCTTCATTCTCAATCGCCTGATGGGCTTTGCGGAAACGCGCCTGCGCGCTGCCTAGAAAGGAGACGCCATGTCCTATCTCAACCTGACCAACATCGCGAAATCCTTCGGCCCGCGCAGCATTCTGCACAACATCAGCCTGTCGCTCGCCGAAGGCGAATTCGTCTCCATCGTGGGCGCTTCCGCCAGCGGGAAGACGACGCTGGTGAAGATCGCCAGCGGCCTTGCAACTGCTGATTCCGGGAGCGTGACCATCGCCGGCCGCGCCGTCAACGGCTTCATCGAAGAAGCCGGGATGGTGTTCCAGAACTACTCGCTGTTGCCGTGGCTATCGGCACTGGAGAACGTTCGCCTGGCGGTGGAGCCCGCGTTTCCGCAGTGGACGCCGAAGCAGCACACCGACCAGGCCATGAAGTATCTGGACATGGTCGGGCTGGGGAAGGCCGCGCTGAAGACGCCCGCACAGCTTTCCGGCGGCATGCGCCAGCGCGTCTCCATTGCCCGCGCCTTCGCCGCTGAGCCGCGGATTCTGTTCCTCGATGAGCCGTTCGGCGCGCTGGATGCGTTGACCCGCGCCACGCTCCAGCAGGAGCTCGCCCAACTCTGCCGAGCCGCGGGCCGGCCGGTGACGGCGCTGATGATTACGAACTCCGTCGAAGAGGCCATTCTTCTTTCCGATCGAATCCACGCTCTCGGCCGCGGGCCCGGCGCGACGCTCAGCCCCGGGTTCACCGTGGACCTTGCCCGTCCCCGCTCCGCCGGCCTGTTGATGCATGACGCGAAGGCTGTCTCCCTTCGTCACCGTCTGGCGGAGTTTCTTACCACCGGAGCCGTCGCCGCGCCCGCGCTCGTCAAGGAGGTTGCATGAACGCCGATCGTCCGCTGGAAATCTCATCGCTCTCGAAATCATTCGGCCCCGTCACGGTGGTCAAGGACTTCAACATCCGCGTCGCGCCGGGCGAGTTTGTTGCCCTGCTGGGCCACTCCGGTTGCGGCAAGTCGACGGTGCTTTCCATCGTCGCGGGCCTGCAGACAGCCACTCTCGGCGGCATTGTGATCGATGGCGCGGAAGTCACTGAGCCTGGCCTGGAACGCGCGTTCTGCTTTCAATCGCCGTGCCTGTTGCCGTGGCTGACGGCGTTCGATAACGTTTTGCTTTCCGCCAGTCAGGCGCACCCGAAACTCTCGTCCGCCGCGCAGAAGGAACTCGCCACCAAGTATCTCTCGCTCGTGGGCGTCGCCGAATACGCCGCCGAGTTGCCCGCCGCCTTGTCGCAGGGCACGCAGCAGCGCGTTGCCATCGCTCGCGCCCTGGCGCAGGAGCCGCGGTTCCTGCTTCTCGATGAGCCCTTCGGGATGCTCGACTCCCTCACGCGTTTCGAACTCCAGGACCTCGTCCTCGACCTGTGGGAAAAGGACCGCAAGACGGTCATCATGGTCACCCACGACATCGATGAAGCGCTGTATCTCTGCGACCGCATCATCCTGATGACCGACGGCCCGGAAGCGACAGTCGGCCTGGATCTCCGCGTCTCGCTACCCCGCCCGCGCCACCGCCAGCAGGCCACGTCCCATCCCGAATACCAGCGCCTGCGCGATCGCATCATCGCGTTTCTCGAGTCGCACTCCAAACAGTTCGCCACCGAACAGGAGGCCGCATGAAACAGCGTCTCGCCGTCATCGGCAACGGCATGGCCGGCGTGTTCACCGTGGAGCAGATCCTAAAGCACAATCACGATTTCGAGATCACCATCTTCGGCGACGAGACCCACGTCAACTACAACCGCATCCTGCTTTCTTCCGTCCTCGCCGGGGAAAAAGAAGTGGACGATATCGTTCTCAACGACATCGATTGGTACCGCGCCAACGACATCCAGGCGCGCCTCGGATTGCGCATCGACAAGATCGATCTGGCCAACAAAACCATCCATTCCGCGCAGGGCTGCACCACTACTTTCGACAAGCTGCTCATTGCCACCGGCTCCTCTGCCTTCCGTCCGCCGATCGATGGGATCGACAAGCAGGGCGTGTTCGTTTTCCGCACGCTCGATGACGCGAAGCATCTGCTCGCTTTGTCCGGCACCGGCGTAAAGGCCGTCGTCATTGGCGGCGGGCTGCTGGGCCTGGAAGCCGCGCGCGGCCTGCAATTACAGGGTTGCGAGGTCACCGTGCTGCACCTCGGCACGCATCTGATGGACCGCCAGCTCGACTTCACCGGCGGCCAGTTCCTGAAGCGCAAACTGGAATCGCTGGGCATCACCGTGATCTGCAAGGCCTCCACTATGGCCTTCACGGGCGCTGGTCATGTCGAGGGTGTTCGCCTCACCGATGGCCGCACGCTCGACGCCAATCTTGTCGTCGTCGCCGCTGGAATCAAACCCAACTCCGGGCTCGCCAGGTCCGCCGGTCTCGATGTCAACAAGGGCATCGTCGTCAACGAGTACCTGGAAACCTCGCACCCCGATGTCTTCGCCGTCGGGGAATGCACCGAGTTCAATGGCCAACTCTTCGGCCTCGTGGCGCCGATTTGGGAGCAGGGCAAGGTGCTGGCCGCTACCATCACCGGCAATCGCGGCCCTGTTTTTACGGGCTATACGCCCGCCACCAAGCTCAAGATCATGGGCGCCGATGTGTTCAGCGCCGGCGACTTCGACGACCAGCGCGACGGCGTGGAATGTGTCCGTCTCGAAGACCCGGCGTTGGGCATCTACAAGAAGCTCATTCTGCGCGATAACAAGCTGGAAGGTGTCATCCTTGTTGGCGACGCCTCCGACGATCACCGCTTCATGGACTGGCTCCGCAACGGCACGGACTTGACCGATCAACGCCGCCATCTGTTGAGCCCCGCCGCTGCCGCCGGACCCGGCGAAGACACCGCCGCCCTGCCTGATACCCACACCATATGCGGCTGCAACGGTGTATCCAAGGGCGCCATTATTGAGGCCGTCCATACCCATGGAGTTTGCACGCTTGCGCAGTTGAAGGACAAGACCCGCGCCGCCACCGGCTGCGGCAGTTGCGCCGGGCTCTGCCAGTCGCTGCTTAAAGCGGTCGCGCCGGATTATGCCGAAGAGAAGGCCAAGGTTCTATGCGAATGTGTCGCCTTCACGCAGGACCAGCTTCGCGAGATCATTCGCTCGCAGAAGTTAAAAGGCGTGCAGGAAGTCCTCGATATCTACGGCAACGGCATCGGCTGCGAAGTCTGCAAACCGGCGCTCAGCTACCTGGTCGATGTCGTTTGGCAGGGCGATCATAACGAGGATCGCTCGGCCCGTTTCATCAACGATCGCGTCCACGCGAACATCCAGAAAGACGGCACTTTTTCCGTCATTCCGCGGATGCGAGGGGGCGTCACCACGCCCGCTGAGCTTCGCAAAATCGCCGACGTCGCCGAGAAGTACAACGTCCCGCTTGTGAAGGTCACCGGCAGCCAGCGTATCGATCTACTTGGCGTCAAGAAACAGGACCTGCCCCACATCTGGGAGGACCTCGGCATGCGCTCCGGCCAGGGCTATACCAAAGGCGTGCGCATGGTGAAAACCTGCGTCGGCTCCACGTTCTGCCGCTTCGGCACGCAGGACGCCATCACCACGGGCGTCGAACTCGAGCGGCGGCTGGAAGACCTCTTCACGCCGCATAAGACCAAGCTCGCCGTCGTTGGCTGCCCGCGCAATTGCGCCGAGGCCACGGTGAAAGATATCGGCCTCATCGGCCAGGAGGGAAGCTGGCAGATCGTCGTTGGCGGCGCCGCCGGCAAAGGCGTTCGCAAGGCCGATCTGCTCATCACCGTCGAATCCACGGAGGAGGCGCTGGAAGCCGCGTCGTTGTTCTTCCAGTACTATCGCGAAAACGGCGTGTACCTCGAACGCACCTACGATTTCGTGGAACGCCTGGGCATGGAAAAGGTCCGTCGCGACACGGTCTACGCTACCGATGCGGTGAAGCAGGGGCTGCTTGATCGTTTGCAGCGCTCGAAGGATCGCGCCAGCGACGCCTGGCTGGAACGGCACAACCCGCGTCCCTTCCAGTTCGCTCCCATTGAGGTCGCCCCGAACGGTCTCGTGCAAATCGAAACAGAGGAAAACGCACATGTCTAATCCGCAGTGGGTGCCCATCACCGCCATCGAAAATCTGCCCCTCAACGAGGGCCGTTCGCTGCACTGGCAGGGCCTCGATATTGCGCTGTTCAACCTTGGCGCGCGCGTCGTCGCCGTGGAAAACAAATGCCCGCATCAACACGGGCCGCTGGTGGATGGCATGGTCTCCAATGTCGAGGGCCGCGTCACCGTCACCTGTCCGCTCCACACACGCCGCATCTGTCTCGACACCGGCCAAATCATTAAGCCTGCTACAGCCGGACCCTGCGTCCGCTCGTTTCCGGCGAAAATAGAAGCTGGTGTCGTCCTGTTGCAGAAAGGACGATCGGAAGCTGAGGCTGCTTAGATCACTGGATGTCTTTTGAAGGATTACGCGTGCTGTCACTGGAGTCCCGCCGTGCCAAGGAGATGGAGGCCCTCATTCGCCGTTGGAATGGAGAGCCCTTCGTCGCTCCTTCGGTGCAGGAACGTGCCATCGATTCCCAGGCCGAAGCACTCGCCTGGGCCGCCAGCCTCATCGCCGGCGAATTCGATCTCGTTCTCTTTACCACCGGCGTGGGTCTGGCCTACCTGCGCGACGCCATCCTCACGAAATACTCCGCTGACGAATTTGCCGATGCACTGCGCAATGTCACCATCGCCGTCCGCGGTCCCAAGCCGCTCGCCATTCTGCATGAACTGGGCGTCCAGCCGCAGGTTCGCATCCCCGAACCCAACACCTGGCGCGAGATGGTCCCCATCATGGCGGAGCGTTCCGAACGCCGCATTTCTATTCAGGAATATGGCCGGCCCAATCCCGAATTCAACGCCGCCCTGGAAGCCCTCGGCGCCACCGTCAACACTATCGCCATCTATCGCTGGGAGCTTCCCGACGATATCGGCCCGCTCAAGGAAGCGGCCCGTCGCCTGCTCCGCGGCGATGTCGATGTACTCATCTTCACCACCTCCGTCCAGTATGTCCACCTCATGGAAATCGCGGCCAATCTCGGTTTCGCGGACAAGCTGTACCAGGTGATGAAATCGCAAGTTGTAGTCGCGTCCGTAGGTCCCATCATGACCGCCGCGCTGCGTGAGCACGGCATCGAACCCGATATCGAACCCGACTACCCCAAAATGGCGGCCCTCGTCCGTGCCGCCGCCGAGCAGTCCCGCGCCGCCCTGCTCCGCAAGCGCTAAACACGCTCGTAACCCACGTCCCGATGCCCCTCGTGCCCAGCGCCCCGGGAGACGTGTGCCAACTCATACCTGCTTGCACAAATAAAGGAGACCGCATGTACATTGTCCGCATTC
Source organism: Candidatus Sulfopaludibacter sp. SbA3 (assembly GCA_945860645.1). Classification (GTDB taxonomy): domain Bacteria; phylum Acidobacteriota; class Terriglobia; order Bryobacterales; family Bryobacteraceae. The sequence goes on from CAMATG010000003.1 coordinate 33,501, forward strand.
TTTGCTTCCTCGTCATGGCCCAAGTCGCCTTCGCGCAGACCAACGCCGTGACCCCGAAAGTCCGTAAGTTCAAGGGCATCACCTTCACCGGAAGCCTTCGCACTCGTGTGGAAACCTGGGATTGGTTCGAGCCCAGCTCCGGCGACCCGAACTACACCTTCTCCGGCAGCACGCTTCGCTTCAGCCTCTCGCAGGCCAAGGAGAATTTCAGCTGGAACACGGAATTCGCCGTGCCCATTCTGCTCGGTCTGCCCGGCAATGCGGTCGCCCCCGGAGCGCAGGGCGCCATGGGCGTCGGCGCCAACTACTTCACAGCGAATAAGCGCAACAACAACGCCGTGATGCTCTTCCCGAAACAAGCCTGGCTGCAGTGGAAAACGGCCGCCGGCCAGTTCCGCGTCGGCCGCGTCGAATTTGCCGATGGCTCGGAAACCGCGCCCAAGAACGCCACGCTGGCCGCGTTGAAAATGACGCGCATCAACATGCGGCTCATCGGCCACTTCGGTTGGACCCATGTGGGCCGTTCTTTCGATGGCCTGCTGTATACCAAGACTCGCGCCAAGGATCAGTTCACCTTCCTCGGCGCCATTCCCACCCGCGGCGTGTTCCAGGCCGATGGCTGGGGCTGGAACCAGACCGCCCTCGGCTACGCATCCTACACCAAACCCTGGACCAAGGGCATTCACACCGCCGACACGCGCCTCTTCGCCCTCTACTACCAGGACTGGCGTTCCAACGTCGTCAAGACCGATAACCGCCCCGCTGCCATTCGCGCCCGCGATGCCGCCAACGTCGCCATCACCACCATTGGCGGCCACAGCATCCACGCCTTTGAAACTAAACCCGCCACCTTCGATGTTCTTTTCTGGGGCGCCGTACAGGGCGGCCGCTGGGGCGTTCAGAACCACCGTGCCTACTCCTTTACCGCGGAGTCCGGCCTGCAACCGAAAGCCAAGTCCATGGCCAAACTGAAGCCCTGGATCCGCGGCGGCTTCGGTCAGTCCAATGGCGATAGCAACCCCAATGATACCACGCACGGCACGTTCTTTCAGGTGCTCCCCACACCCCGGCCCTTCGCGCGCTTCCCGTTCTTCAACATGATGAACAACCGCGATATCTACGCCGGTCTCACCGTCCGCCCACACGCCCGGTTCTCCATCTCCAGCGAGTACCACGGACTCTCTCTCACACAGCGCAACGATCTTTGGTACCTCGGCGGCGGCGTCTTCCAGCCCTGGAGTTTTGGCTACATCGGTCGCGCCACCGGCGGCGCGAAGTCGCTCGCCAATCTCTACGATGCCAGTGTCGACGTCAAGCTCAATAGCGCCGTCAGCCTCAACCTCTACTACGGCCGCGCACAGGGCCTCGCCGCCATTCAAACCATCTACCCGAAAGGACGCTCTGGCAATCTCGCCTACGTCGAACTCATGTACAAATTCTGACGCTCCCGCGGAGCACGGCGGCTTCCATTACCGCTGTGCTCCACCCACCCCGAACAACACCCCATCCCCGCGCAAATAAATCCGCCCTCCGCTCACCGCCGGCGACGCCAAAAATCGCTCCCCCAACTCATTCTTCGCCAACACCTCCGCCTTCCGTCCCGCCCGCAACACATACATCTCCCCCGTCTCGCTCAATAAATACACCTTTCCATCCCCCGCCACCGGAGACGCAAAGAAGATCCCCCCCAGCCGTTCCTTCCACACCACCGCCCCCGTCGCCACATCCGCGCACGTCACCACGCCCACCTCGTTCGTCATATACAGCAACCCCTGATACTGCAAAATCGACGGCACATACGACCCCCCATTTGCCATCCGCCACAATGGCGTCACCTCCCCCCGCCCGCCCGGCCGCATCGCCCAGATGTCGCTGTTCCGATACCCCCGGCTCATGTAGATCACCCCATCGGCAAACACCGCCGACGGTATCGGCGTCTGCCGCTCACTCCCCGCCCACCACAACAGCTCCCCCGTTCCCGGCGCATACGCATCCACCCGCTGGTCCGAATTCACAATCAACTCATCCCCGCGCGGTCCCGCCACCACTACCGGCGTCGAATGCGATACGCGCCCCTTCCCCCGGTCCACCCGCCACTTCACCTCCCCCGTTTTCCCCTCCAACGCCAATAAATACGCCGCCGGCCGGTGGTCCACCAGCAACACCAGCAACCCCTTATACAAAGCCGGCGAACTCCCATGCCCCCACTGATTCGCAAACGGCCCCAGGTCCTTCCGCCAGATCATCTTCCCCTTCAAATCCAAAGCCACCAACTGCCCATTTCCAAACCACGCATACACCCGCTCCCCATCGGACACCGGCGTCGGCGTGGCCAGATTGTGCTTCTCATGCACCTCCGGCCGCGTCCCCGTGGCCGCCATCCGGTACTCCCAAACGCGCTTCCCATCGCGCCGTCCAAACGCCTCCACCACCAGCTCCAACGCCGGCCCGCCCTTCGCCGAAATCGCCCGCTCCCGCACCGCCAGCGTCCGCTCATCGCGTGCCAACCGCGGGTCGCTCCCGTCGCCGGTTTCGTAACTCCCCGCCTGCGACGTGACAATCACCAGGTCCCCAACCACAATCGGCGACGACGTCCCCGTTCCCGCCAACTCCGTCCGGAACGCCACGCCCTTCCCCGCGCTCCACTCCACCGGCAGCCCCGTCTCCGTGGTCAATCCCAGACTCCCCACGCCCCGCCACCCCGGCCAATCCGCCGCCCCCGCTACCGCCAACGCCGCCCACAGAACCCAAGTGATTTTCACACCGCCAGCATAGTGGCCTTCCATCTGCACGTCAATCTGCATGCGCCCCGTTCTCTTCCTCCTCGCTGCCACCATCCTCTCCGCCCAGTCCGATCCTCCCAACCGCGTCGGCCGCCTCAACTTCGCCAACGGCCCCGTCTCCTTCCAGCCCGCCGGCGAATCCGACTGGCTCGACGCCCCCATCAACCGCCCCCTCGTCCCCGGCGATAGTCTCTGGTCCGGCAACGGCGCCCGCGCCGAACTCCACATCGGCTCCACCGCCCTCCGCCTGGCCCCCAACACCGCCTTCCAGCTCCTCAATCTCGACGATCAGACCGTCCAAATCCGCCTCTCCGAAGGCACCCTCACCCTCCACATCCGCCAGCTCCAGCCCCGCGAGCTCTTCGAAATCGACACGCCCAACCTCGCCTTCACCCTCACCGCCCCCGGCGAATACCGCATCGACGCCAACCCCGACGCCCAAACCACCACCGTCACCATCCGCAATGGCAACGGGGAAATCAGTGGCGGCGGGCAGTCATTCACCCTCAATACGCGACAGCAGGCGGTCATCACCGGCGATCAGCAAATCGATTACCGCGTCCACTCCGCCCCCATCACCGACGCCTGGGACCAGTGGTGTACCGCCCGCGACCGCCGCGAAGACCAGTCCCAATCGGCCCGCTACGTCTCCCGCGAAATCCCCGGCTACGAGGATCTCGATCAGTACGGCGCCTGGTCCAACCAATCCGGCTATGGCGATGTCTGGATGCCAACTTCCGTCTCCGCCGGCTGGGCCCCCTATAGCGACGGCCACTGGGCCTGGATCACTCCTTGGGGCTGGACGTGGATTGACGATGCGCCTTGGGGCTTCGCGCCTTATCACTACGGCCGGTGGGCGACCTTCGGCAACCGCTGGGGCTGGATCCCCGGCCCGCGCGGCATGTCTCCCACCTACGCTCCCGCCCTCGTCGCCTGGATCGGCGGCGCCGGCTTCTCCGCCTCCGTTGGCTGGTTCGCCCTCGGCCCACGCGAACCCTACTTCCCGTCCTATCAGGTCAGCCAAAACTACTTCCGCCGCGTCAACAGCTCTAACACCGTCTTCAACACCGTCACCATCAACAACTACTACCAGAACCGCGCCATCAACAGCGTCCAGTATCGGAACCGCAATACCCCCAACGGCATCACCGCCGTCCCGCAGGACAACTTCGCCACCGGCCGCCGCACCGGCCAAAATGGCAGAACCGTGCTGCCAGCCCAGCCCAGCAATACCCAAGTTTTCAACAACCCCAACATAACGCCCCGCCGGGAAAGCGTGCTCGGCATCCGCGGCCCTGGCGGCGCCGCCCCGCCCGCCCGCGCCTTCAACCGGCCCGTCGTCGCCCGCACCCCGCCCCCGCAAACCCCCGTGCCCTTCAGCCGCCAGCAGGAGCAGTTAAACCGCACCCCCGGCCGCCCTCTCCCGCCCGCCGCCATCCAGCAAATGCACCAGGCCGATCCCACCCCTGCCCCGCGAGTTCGCGTCATCGAGCGCAACCAGAATCGCGGCGGTCAATCCGGCGCCGCCCCAGCCCAGCAACCCAATCGATTGCCCCCGCAAGCCCAACAACCCGCCCCGCAACAGCGCCAGCAACAGCCCCGCGAGAATCCGCGCCCGCAACAACAGCAGCAAGATCGCGCCCCACAACCGCAAGCCCAACAACCCGCCCCGCAACAGCGCCAGCGACAACCCCGCGAAAATCCGCGCCAACAACAGCAAGATCGCGCCCCACAACCGCAGGCGCAACAGCAAGACCGCCCTGCCCAGGAAAACGCACGCCCCCCAAAGGAAGATAGAACTGAGCGCAAAAAGAACCAATAATCGAGGGGGGGATCGAATCCCTTAACTCCCCCCAACAAAACTACAATAGATCCACCATGCGCCTCGCCGCGTTCCTCCTCCTCGCCACCGCCGCCTTCCCCCAGCGCCACGTCACCCAGGGCCGCGCCCAAACCATCACCGAAAACCTCTACAAATGCCCGCAAACCGTCAATAACCACCGCATCGCCGCCGTTGGCCGCATCACCGCCACCGATGGCACCGTCCTCACCGTCCCCGCCCAAACCGCCTACCCCGCCCGCCCCACAGCCGACCTCTACAACGAGTGCGCCCCCTCTGCCCCCATAAAACCCGTCATCATCGACCCCGACGGCGAACTCATCACCGCCCACATCGTCGCCGACAATTACTTCGAACTCTACGTCAACGGCACCCTCGTCGCCACCGATAACACCCCCTACACCCCCTTCAACTCCGCCATCGTCCAGTTCCGCGCCAAACGCCCCCTCACCTACGCCTTCAAACTCGTCGACTGGGAAGAAAACCTCGGCCTCGGCACCGAACTCATGCGCGGCGACCCCTGGTACCCCGGCGACGGCGGCCTCATCGCCCGCTTCTCCGACGGCACCGTCACCGACCACACATGGCGCGCCCAGTCCTTCTACATTGCCCCCCTCAACCGGCCCGCCGACGTCACCGAAAAACCCGGCAACATCCACGACACCTCCGCCCTCGGCCGCGTCCACCCCCACGCCAAAAAGCCCCCCTGCCAGGACAAGTGCTTCGCCGTCCATTACCCCATCCCCGCCAACTGGGCCTCGCCCAACTTCAACCCCCAATGGCCCGCCGCCGTTGAATATACCGACGAAGAAGTCGGCGTCACCAACCTCCCCGCCTACACAAAATTCCCCAACCACTTCCAGGGCGCCCGCTGGATCTGGTCCGCCAACCTCGTCTTCGATAACCTCGTCCTCATCCGAAAAACCGTCCCCTGATGGCCCCGTTCCCCCAGCGGCAACGCTAATCACGGCATGAAAACCCTCGCCGTCCTTGCCGCCCTCCTCCTCACCAGTTGCACCTCCCCGAAAGACCCCCTCCCCTCCTGGAACAACACCCCTACCAAACAAGGCATCCTTGCCTTCGTCAAAAACGCGGTCGCCCAGGTCCCCCAAGCCGACCGCATCGCCGTCTTCGATAACGATGGCACCCTCTGGGTCGAACAACCCCTCTATACGCAACTCCTCTTTGCCGCCTCCGAAATGAAAACCCGCGCCTCCCAGCACCCCGAATGGCGCGCCAATCCCAACTTCGTCATAATCATCGACGGCCCTCCCGACGCCATTCTCTCCCTCGCCCCCGCCGATCAGTTCGCCGCCGGCTTCGCCGTCCACGCCGGCCGCACTGTTGAAGAGTACTCCACCGCCGCCTCCCGCTGGCTCGCCACCAACCAACACCCCCGCTTCCACAAGCCCTATACCCAGCTTGCCTATCAGCCCATGCTCGAACTCATCGCCCATCTCCGCGAAAACGGGTTCCAGGTCTACAGCGTTACCGGCGCCGAGATCGGCTTCGTCCGCGTCGCCAACGAACAAGCCTTCGGCATCCCCCGCCATCACGTCATCGCCACTCTGCTCAAGTCCAAGTTCGAAGCCGCCCGGCTCCAGGCCCTGCCCGATGTCCTCCTCATCGACGACGGCGACGGCAAACCCATCAGCATCCAAAACGTGATCGGCCGCCGCCCCATCCTCGCCATCGGCAACTCCGACGGCGATCTCCCCATGCTCCAATACGCCGCCAACGGCCCCGGCCCTCGCTACACCGCCCTCGTCCATCACGACGACGCCGAACGCGAGTTCGCCTACGACCGCGCCTCCCCCGTCGGTCATCTCGATAAGGCGCTCGATGCCGCCACCGACAGCGGCTGGCCCGTCCTCAGCATGAAGAACGACTGGCGCCAAATCTTCCCAAAAACCGGGAAATGACAACTCCCGCCCCGCCACCGCGCCTGTACAGGCATATGGCGCAAACGGCACTCATCACTCTCCTCGCCGCCCTCGCGGCCCTCACCGCCTGCGGCCTCTTCGCCCGCGATCGCCTCTGGGAAAAGGGGAAGACCACCGCCGTCGAACTGGCCGATCTCGCCACCCTCCGCTCCCCCGAAGGCCTCCGCTACGTCCCCCACCGCAAACTCCCCGACGGCGACTCCGAGCCCTACGAGTTCGAACGCACCTACAAACACCACCTCAACGGCCAGGCCTCTAACGCCGAAGAACTCACCATCACCATCCACGCCGAAGATGTTCCGATCGCGCCCGGCGAAGGCCGCTGGCTCTGGACCGTCAAGCCGGAAACGTACGATCGCGATCCGGTCCACGAACCCTCCTGGCGCATCCGCCTCCTCGACCGCCAAGCCAACATCGAACTCGATTGGCTCGGCTTCCAGAAACACTACACCGTCGGAACCGCCAAACGAAATCTGCAGTGGATGGCCGAAACCATCGTCACCCCCAATCGCAAAGCCTGGTTCCAGGCCCGCCGCGATTGGCCCACCGATGGCTGGCGCGCCAATCTCGCCCATAACCTCCCCCGCGTCCAAGGCCAGCTCGCCGCCCTCGGCATGCCCCCCGCCGTCGAAGGCCAGTGGACCGCCCACGGCGATCTCCGCTACACCCTCGATCACGACCGTCCCCAGCACTTCCTCCTCGCCCTCCAACTCGGCAACGAACCCAAGCTCACCTACCCCGTCGACATGCACGGCCCAGTCACCCAGTACACCTTCGTCGATGGCCGCGTCTGGCAGCACAACCGGAACGACGGCGGGATGCTCCCCGCCCCGGAGCTCGCCCATCTCCGAGCCGAATGGACCGAGCCCGGCAACGTCTACTACTACAGCATCCAGAAGCTGAACCTCTGGGGCACGCCGCACGCCAGCGTGAAGGAGTTGATTGCCCAGGCTCGCCAATTCCAATCCCAACACCGCGCCGGTACGCTTATCACACGAGCGCCGCTGCGCTAAAGCAGGCGGCCTGCACGCGGCGGTTCTCCGCGCAAAGGGGCGGAGAACCATCCATGTCACCGGCCGGACCCATCACCATCTTCACCCTTGCTGTCCGGATCGGTTGCGCCCCCGTCGCCGCGGCCTTCTACGCCACTACTCCCACTGCGCCGTGAACCGCGGATACTGTGCCAGCGTTGCCTGCGTCCAAACCGAGGGCAGGCCCGTGAACACCACCGGGTCAATCCCAATCGCCGGCGCGCGCCGGAATAGCAAATGAGCGTTCATCAACACCGCGCCCAGATGCCCTTCCGTTTTCGGCAGCGCGTTAAACGTGCCGAACCACCGGCCCTGCTTCACGGCCTCAATGGCGCCCTTGCCAGCCCCTGCGCCCACAATTCGGACTGTCAGGTTCAGTTGTGCGGCGGCCTGTTCCACGCCCAACGCCATCTGGTCCCCGCTGGCCACCACCAGGTTGATCTCCGGGTGCGCCGCGAACTGTGCCAGCATCACCTGCTTGGCCGTCGAGGCCGTATAGAACGCCTGCTCGGCACCCAATAACCGGTAGCTGGAGTTCAGCGCCACGGCCTGTTGCGCCGCCGCGTAGCCCAGCGTGTCGATGGCGAACGAGGACACCCCGGCGACGTAGAAAACATTGCACTGCGAAAGGCCCGCGCAGGCCTGCGGGATGATGGATTTCACGGCCGCGGCCCAGCTGGTGGCGGGAATGAAACTGGCGCCCACCTGGCCGGGAACCTGCGGCTGCACGGTGCCTGTGTCGGGGCCGATGGGAAGATCGGTGGCGACCACGGGCACGCCCTTGGCTTTGGCTTCGGTGACGCACGGAATGATGCCCACGGCGTCCGCCGCCGAAATGAAGAGCCCGGTGTATTTATTCAGCGCCAGCGCCGCCCGGCACTGCGCCAGTTGCGTGGTGCCATTGAAGCCGGCGAAGTACGGTTCGACGGTGGCGCCGGTGGGAGTCATCACCTCGCGAAGGCCGGCGAGGGTGGCATTGTCGTAGGTGTTATTGGGGTCATTGGCCAGCCAGGCGAAGACGCGCCGGGGCGGATCGGCCAGAACGAGGCCAGCGGAAAAAAGGCACAGCGAGGCGCCGGCCGCAAGAGTGCGGCAGAGGGAACGGAAGAGTGTCATGGGTCTAGTGATCTTTCGTGAAGTATGGTGTTGCGTCGCCGGAGTAGCGCGCATTAGGTACAGCGGGAAGCTGCTCCAAAACGGCTAACAAAAAGTGCACCGGCAATCCTGGGTAACATCGGAGTGGTGCACATCATCGCGGAACAGGACGAAGTCCTGCGGCAAATTGCCTCGCTGAACGTGTGGAAGCGCGGCGAAGAGCGGGCGCCTCATAAGCCGCTGCTCATCCTGCTCGCCCTCGGCCGGCTCAACAAGCGGATGGCGCTTTTCGAAGATCTGGAACGGCCGTTGCGGGAACTGCTGGAAGAGTTCGGCCCGCCCCGAAAGTCCGTACACCCCGAGTATCCCTTCTTCTGGCTCAAGACCGACGGCCTCTGGGAAACCGATGAAACCGCGGGTCTGACGAAACGCAAAAGCGGTGCCAACCCATTAAAGAGCGAACTGATCCGCCACGCCATCAAGGGCGGCTTCCCGGCGCCCATCTACGAAGCCTTCCGCCGCAATCCGCTCCTGGTCCGCCAGGTCGCGCACGCCCTGCTGGCCGCCCACTTCCCGCCGTCCATCCACGAGGACATTCTCTCCGCGGTGGGCCTCGATCTGGAATCGGAAACCAGGCGGAGCCGCATCGCCGATTTCCGTCACGAAGTCTTGGAGACCTACGGCCACGCCTGCGCCTTCTGCGGCTACAGCGTGCGCATCGGCAATGCCGATCTTGGCCTGGACGCCGCCCACATCATGTGGCACCAGGCCAAGGGCCCGGACATCCCCGCCAATGGCCTCGCCTGCTGCAGCCTTCACCACCGCGCGCTCGACCGGGGCGCCATCAGCCTCTCGGATGACCTAACGATTCTCGTCTCCACCAGCATCCACGGCGGCGCTAAGCTGGACGAGCATTTCCTCTCCCTCACCGGCCGCCCGCTCCGCACCCCCAGCCAATCGCTCCACCTGCCCAAACCGCAGTTCCGCTCCTGGCACCGCCAGCAAGTGTTTCGTCCCCCGCCGCGGGACCGCTAACCGCTCCCAACCAGCATGTAAAATGAGTCAGCCAACACCGAGTGCAGGGTCTTAGGCGCTCCGGGCTCAGGGAGCATCGTATGAAATTCGTTCTTTGTATCGCCGCAGGCGTGTCATTGCTATGTGGGCAGAGTGTCCCGGTCCAACCGGTGATCGGCGCCCGCATGGCCAGGGTCCTGCGCGTCGATGGGTTGCTGTTCAAGGATCTGAACAAAAACGGGCAACTCGACCCCTACGAAGATTGGCGTCTCCCTGCCGAATCGCGTGCCCGCGATCTGGTTTCCCGCATGACCATCGAGGAGAAGGCGGGCCTCATGGTCGGCCCGTCGCTCAACCCCGCTCCTGGTGGCGGCGTCAGCGATCAGCCTACGTACGGGACCAATCCCTTCAACCCCGGGCCGGTCCAATTGGTCTCCCCCGCCACGGAGCAGGCGCTGCATCAACTGCATCTGGTGCAGTTCATCATTCGCGCCAATCTGCCTCCCCGCCAAATGGCGCTGTGGCTCAATGCCGTGCAGGAGGTAGCCGAGCGCACCCGGCTCGGCATTCCGCCGGTCTTCGTCACCAATGCCCGCAACCACATGGGCGGCGGCTCGAACTTCGGGATCATGGAAGCGGCCGGTGCGTTCTCCCAGTGGCCGGGCACGCTCGGCCTGGCCGCCACGCGGGACCCCAAACTGGTGGAGGAGTTTGCCGCAATCGCCGCCCGCGAATACGTGTCGGTGGGCTTGCGCGGCGCTTATCATCCCACCGCCGATGTCGCCACCGAGCCGCGCTGGAACCGCTTCTCGGAGACGCTGGGCGAGGACGCCAATCTCGCCGCCGAAATGATCGGCGCATTGGTTCGCGGGTTCCAGGGCAAGGAGCTGGGCCAGGGGAGCGTTGCCGTGGTGGCAAAACACTTTCCCGGCGCCGGTCCCGCCAGCAAGGGTTTCGACGCCACTTTCCCCACGGGAAGAATCAGGTCTATCCGGGCAACAATCTCGAGTACCATCTGCTTCCCTGGAAGGCCGCCATCGCCGCCGGCGCGGCCATGATCATGCCCTACTACGCCGTGCCCACCGGCATCGCCAAGGAGCAAACCGGGATGTCCTATAACCAGGAGATCGTGACTGGGCTTCTGCGCGGCAAACTCGGCTTCCAAGGTGTCGTCAATTCCGATACCGGCATCTCCACCGGCATGCCGTGGGGCGTGGAGACCTTGACGGTGAAGGAGCGCTATTTGAAGGCCTTCGAAGCCGGTGTGGACCGGATGGGCGGCGATGCGACGCCGGAGCTGGTTGTGCAGTTGGTGAAGGAGCAGAAGCTCACCGAAGCGCGTGTCGATGAATCGGCGCGCCGCATTCTGCGCATTCACTTCGCGCTGGGTCTGTTTGAAAATCCGTATGTGAATCCGGAGGAGGCGGCGCGCACGGTGCGCAATAAGGAGTTTGAACAGAAGGCCGGCGTGGCACAACGGAAGTCGATTGTGCTGCTGAAGAATCGCGATAACGTTCTGCCGCTCAAGCCCGGCGTCAAAATGTACGTCGAGGGCATCAACCCCGCGGTGGCGGCGCGGCACGGCTATGTATCGACGGCGAATCCGGAAAAAGCCGACGTCTGCATCGCCCGCGTCGCGGCGCGGGCCGATGGCTTTATGGCGGGCCGCAGCACGCGGCCGATCGAGCTTACCCTGGGCGCCGAACAGCTGACGCCGCTGCTGGCGCTGGCCCGGAAATGCCCGCTGGTCACAGTGCTGTATCTGGAGCGGCCGCGCGTGGTGCCGGAGTTGGCGCAGGAGTCGGCGGCGCTTTTGGCCACGTTCGGGGTCAGCGACGAAGCGCTGTTCGATGTGTTGACCGGAGCGTCCGCGCCCAGTGGCAAGCTCCCGTTCGAAATGCCATCGTCTATGGAGGCTGTGCGGACGCAACTCGAAGACCTGCCGCATGACTCCCGGAATCCGCTGTTCCCCATCGGGTTTGGTCTGACGTATCGCACGTCATCGAACTGACGGGCGCCGGCCGGGGCAACACACCCTCGCGAAATCCCGCGCCAGGCGGCGCGGTTGGGGCATTTCACCCACTCTCCCGCGAATAGAGGGCATAAATCCGCCCATTTGCCTGGAACTTCGATTGCATGAAGAGTCAGTAGGAGGTTTACAGACAACAACCATGACAACCGCAATTGCAATCTGGATCGCACTGGGAATCGCAACGATCAGCTTGGCGATTTATCGCAAGGTTCTTGCGCAGCATGAAGACACCAGCATTCATCTGGCTCACGGCGGAGTCTCGATGGTGGAAGGTCAAGCCGCAATGGCTACCAAGTTGGCCGCCATCGATAAGTACGGCAAACTGTTGACGATCGCCACCTTCGCCCTCGGCCTGGCCATCGGCGGCGTGTATGTGTACGAAGCCCTGCTCGCCGTCCCGGTGTAATCGGGCTGACGAGAAGGCAAACTGAACACCGAACAGACCGGGCCGCGGCCCGTGACCGCGTCGCCATGCCGCCTCCCCCCCGGCGCCGTCCCCGCCGTTGGCCCGGTTTTTGCTTTCAGCGCCCGATCCCTACGCACGCTAAGATCGAGAAGTCGACAGAGCGTGAATGGCAGACCAAGCGAAAGTCGGAACCCCTTGGAGCGACGAGGATCTCGATACTATCGTCGCTGACTACTTCGACATGCTCGGCGCCGAGCTTGAAGGTAGACGTTACGTCAAATCCCATCACAGCGCCGCGCTGATGGAAAAGGTTGGAAGGACGCACCGATCCGTTGAGTTCAAACACCAAAACATCTCGGCTGTTCTAGACGAACTGGGCTTGCCGTGGATCGCTGGCTACATCCCCAAGCGGAACTACCAAGCCGCCATCTTTGACGCCATCGACCGCTACCTGACGCGTCAACCCGGCATCCTCGAATTCGTACCCCCGCCTGGCACGATTGTGACAGACCCCTTTGTCGCGCCCCCACCGCGACAACCCGATCCGATGATCCCCGAACCGTTGCAGCGTCTCGTCCGTAAGTTCGATCCCATTGAGCGCGATCATCGCAACCGTTCCCTCGGCAAAGCCGGCGAGGAATTTGTCGTAGAAGTCGAGCGCCGCCGCCTCACTAGCCTCCAACGCTCCGACCTCGCGAAGAGAATAAGATGGGTCGCCAACGACGACGGCGATGGTGCCGGCTACGACATCCTCTCGTTCAACGCGAGCAATGGACACGAACGCCTGATCGAAGTGAAGACCACCAATGGCTCGGCAAGAACCCCCTTCTACCTCACCCGTAACGAACGCGCGATGTCCGTCGAACGCCCCGCCGACTGGCTCATCTACCGCGTCCATCTCTTCGCCAAGCAACCCCGCATCTTCCACCTCGCGCCCCCTCTCGAAAATGCCGTTAGTCTGACTCCCGAAACCTGGCGCGCATCATTCGGCCCTCTATAATCCCCCCGCCCCCTTCACCCACTCCTCCAAATCCCGCCGCTCCCCCTTCTCCACCATCCGCCCCTCCACTTCCCGTGCCAAATCCGTAAACGGCAAACTCCACGGCACGTCTGCAAACCGGTACAACGCGTCCATCTCCAACGGCCGCATCCCCAACTCCCACACCGTCTCCAGCAGCTTGCCCAACCCCTGCACCGTCCCCCGGTTCCGGAACCGGCCGCACAGCCCCACCCCGTGCACCTCCACCCACGCCCCAATCCGCATCGTCGACAATCGCCCCGCCTCCCCGTTCACATACCGCAGGATCTAATACGCCCCCTCGCCCTCCGCCCGGAACAACGTCTCCACCCACTTCCCGCTCTGCGGGAAATCCACATAAACACCAATCGTCCACACCGGCCCCTCCAGTCAGATATCCCCAAGAGGCGCACAAAATCAGTGGCTCAGAGTTTCGGGTCCTGCCCGCACATCTTGGCTCTCGCCAATTGGCACCGGTGTCTCTCCGGTTGCCGGACCAGTCTCGCTGGCCTCTCGGGATGCACTCCAAAAGACGCACCTCCCTCACCGCCGGTTTCACCCCGCCCAAGCCAAAATAGAAGGGAAGTGCCAACCACGCCCCGCCTCCTCCTTCGCCCGTGGCAACCCGCCGACCGCGACTCCCTCGTCGCCCTCAATGCCGACCCCGCCGTCATGCGCCACTTCCCCGCCCTCATGTCCGCCGCCGACACCGACGCGATGCTCGAACGCATCCACGCCCACTTCGCCCAACACGGCTACGGTCTCTGGGCCGCCGAACTCCGCGCCACCGGCGAGTGCATCGGCTACATCGGCCTCAATATCCCCCGTTTCCAACTCCCCTTCTCACCCTGCGTCGAAATCGGCTGGCGCCTCGCCGCCGCCCACTGGAATCAGGGGCTCGCCACCGAAGGAGCCCTGGCCGCCCTCGACTACGGGTTCCAAACCCTCGGCCTCCGCGAAATCGTGTCATTCACGACTCCCGCCAACCTTCCCTCCCGCCGCGTCATGGAGAAGATCGGCATGACCCACAACCCGGCCGAGGACTTCGACCACCCCGCCCTCCCCGAAGCCCCATATGCGCTAACTTAAGGATTGCCGTCATCGACTAGCGGAGGTATTCTTGGGTGTGGATGCCATCACAGCGCTGGAGTATGAATGGCCATACTTGCTAACCTTTCTTCCTCCTACTGAGCAACTGGAAGCGTCGGCTGCTCAGTTTGGAGCCATCGTGCGAAAAAGATCCGTGAACGATGCAGAATCTCTGCTGCGCCCTGCACTCGCTTACGGTTACTGTGGTCTCTCGCTTCGCCAGACGGCAGCATGGGCGGAGGCTTGCAACATCGCCTCTTTGTCGGATGTTGCGCTGCTCAACCGATTGCGCAAGTCTTCAGATTGGCTGGGTCACTTGCTGGGCCTTAAGTTAGCTGACATTTCTGGGTTTGCCGCCATGTCATCTCCTTTTCGGCTTCGCCTCGTCGATGCGACTGCCATTTCCGGGCAAGGAAGCCGCGGCACAGACTGGCGCATTCATCTCTCCTACAATTTGTCCTCTTTGTCGATTGATCACATCGAACTGACAGACCACGCTGGCGGCGAATCACTTACCCGATTTCCGATGTCGCCGGGAGATTTGGTGCTGGGTGACCGCGGCTATGCCCATCGTGCCGGTTTTTACGCCGTCAAGAATGCTGGTGCCGACTTTCTTGTTCGAATCCCTTGGCAAAGTGTCCCTCTGCTTACTTCCGCAGGTGAAAGCTTCGACCTCATAGCCGCCTTGCGCTCGGTACGTGAGGCTGCGATCGCCAGTATCGACGTCCAGATTGCCGGCGATAAGAAACGCAAACTACCTGCCATGGCTGCTCGCTTGCTCGTGTTGCGTAAAAGTGAAACTGCGGCGGCGAAGTCCCGCACCAAAGTACTGGCGGAGCGCAGCAGGAAAAGCGAAACCGTTGATCCTCGCAGTTTGGAAGCGGCCTCCTATATCATCCTTCTGACTTCGACAACCGAGGCGCAACTCGCCGCCGTCCAAGCCTTGGAGTTATACCGCTTTCGTTGGCAAATTGAGCTAGTCTTCAAAAGGCTTAAAGGTTTGATCGGTCTCGGCAACATGCCCGCTAAGGATGTCGGCCTGGCACGGAGTTTGTTGTATGCCAAACTATTGGCCGCTCTCATCCTCGATGACCTCACAGATCGATTTCTGGCGATTTCCCCCTGGGGATACCCACTACGCACATAGAAGTGCCTCTTTGTGGAGGATTCAGATCGCCTTGACCGATTCGCTGCGGACCGGAATCCTGGGAACTTGCGGCATTCGAGACTGGCTGCGGTCCCACGCCCGCGCGCGCAGACACTTTTACGATACCCCCAGAAAACGAGAAAAACAGATCGCCGCGGTTCTGAGGGGCTCGATGCCCGGCATCGAAGGTCGTTAAGTTAGCGCATATGCCCCGAAGCCCACCCCCTCCGCCGCCACGTTCTCTACCGCAGGAGCAGAAACGGGTAACCGGAGGAGGGCCCCCAGCGAATCGCCGAGCTAGCGTACGATTTTGAAACCGATCTTCACGGTCACTTGAAACTCCTCGACCGATTTCTCTACGATTCGGCCTCGCTGATTCACCACCTCAAACCATTCCATGTGGTGAACGGTTTCGGCTGCTTCCGCCACGGCTGTTTTTACCGCTTCGGCAAAGCTCTCGCGGGAGGTCCCGACGACTTCAATGATCTTATAAATACCTGGCATAGTTCCCTTTGTGTCAAATGACGGCGGGCGGTCAGTCTTTGAGATCCTTGACCAGCTTCTTAATCGCGGCTTCGGTCTTTTCCAAACCCTCTTCGACTTCGTTCTTGGCGGTCCGCGCGCCGGCGGCGACCTTGTCATCCCAGGTCGACATGCGGCCGCGCAGTCGAGCGGCATCCGCGCGGAGTTCCTTCGCCTCGGCGTTCAGCTTGGTGCGAGTTTTCGCGGTGGCTTTCTTCGCCCTTGCCTCAAGATTGTCGATTTCGGCGTCAAGTTGATCCAACCGTTTGGCGAGAGCCACCTTCGCCTCGGCGGCTTCCGCTCTTGCGGCCCGAGCGGCTCGCTCGGTCGCTTCTTCGACGCTTTCCGTGCGGGTTTCCGTGGTTGTTTTTCTTTCCGACTGGCAGCTGAAGAGCAAGCCCGTCATCGCTACGAGGAGAATGGTTTTGGTCGGCATGCCCTCTTCTATGCACGCCTCTACCCAAACTCCGCTTGCTCGACGCCTCCCAAAAAGCGAAACGGCCGGCCCGCCGCAGCGAACCAGCCGTTAAAACCCAAAACCGAACCGCGAGCAGCCTACTGCAAGCTGCCACGCAGCTTATAAGCGCCCGCCTTCACAGCCGTGCGGACAACCAGAGCAGTCATATTGGTCTTTGATTCCGCTACTCTGAATTGGCCCACAGTGATGGTCAGAAATGGCCCACCCTGTTAGCGAACCGTGTACTCTGAATTCGGCGAAAAGCCGGAAGGAGGAGCGGTTGAACAGGAGAAGGAAAGTGGAA